>JBMOME010000072.1:0-18458 GCA_049323095.1 Thermodesulfobacteriota bacterium | reverse complement strand
CCCCAGAACGTGGACGAAGGCGAGCGTTCGAGCCAAGCGACCGGGTAGTGCGTTAGACCCGGAAACAGGCGACTCCATACAACCGCGACCGCAGCCAGGCTCAGCACCCCGACGAACACGGGCTGCCAAAGCTCCGACAAATTGGAATGGGTGTAAATCATGAACAGGGGGTTGGCTCCGGCCGGAGGATGCACGGTCTTTGTGAGAAGCATGTACCACAAGGCCAAGACTTGGGCGAGCGCATAGACCCACAGCGCATCGCCAAACATCTGATAACAGACAATGCCGATGAGCGCTCCACCGAGGTGAGCGCCAAAAAGCGCCCGTGGTTGCGCGGCAGGGGCACGGGTGAGCCCGAACAGAAACACCGCAGAACCACCCAGCGAAGCCAGAAGGAATGGCGATGCAGGCGGCTTCACAAGCGAGAGCGCTAACCCGATACCAATAGCCGCGCCAAGCGCGCACCATAACAGACGGATTGTAGGGGAGCGATGCATTCGCTACTGTAAATCAACTCCTGTCTAGACGGTTTCGAGACGAACGCGCTTTCGGGTCTTGCCCCTGGATCATGGACTGCTTCTGTCTTCGCGCTTCATTCCGGTGAATGCAACTGTTCGGACGCATTTTCAGCCGCGGAGCATGAGTCGGTGTCGCTTCGGACGTTCGCGTTGTTTATATCCAATCTCGGAGCTTCTGTCGGAATTGGATCGTACTTCCAGACGGGCCGCTAGTGGCCTTACTGGTCTACCGAGCGTCAGTTCCATTACACTTCCTGCGCACTCAAAATTCCCCGCAGGGGAATACTGTGAGTAGCCCTGGGCGAAACCCAGGGGGAGACGCCCTCCCACCAACCTCTCGAAATCAGCCCTGAAGGGATCGGCCCTGGAACCAGGGCCGATCCCTTCAGGGCCCAAAGGAATAGATTATTGGCACCGGTTACCACGGGTTTCACCCGTGGCTACTCAAGGTGTTCCCCCTACAGGGGAAAGACAAAATCGAGATCTCATTTCACGATTATGATTGAAGGCCTCTCTAAAGAAAGGTGGTGCGTGCAGACTCAGACGCCAGAGGTACCTCTTGCAGCTTGTAAATAAGTCTGACCACGTTCCCCTATCCATTCGCACTAAGTAGCCGTGAAATATGCGGAATCTGAGCCATCTGCGGATTCTCCCGTGGCTCACGAAGTCAATCAGTCTCCAGTCCTGCGCCTGAACGGCGGCACCTGGAGGAACTTGCACAATTCCTCCATGGGGCCGTAGTCCGCAGCTTCCACGAATTTCTCGATTCTTCTGGCCTGCTGGAGCGCTGGATCGCCGGTTGGAATAGCAAGCAAGGCCTGTTTCATGCGAGTTGCGACTTCTGGGGGAGTATCTCTGAGGGAAGCTACCGGCCAATCCGGGTACAGGGGAGTGCTGCAAAGCTCCGGGAAACCCTCATGCTTCATGGGATTGAGCACCCGGAAATCCGCTATGTTGATCTTTCCCTCTCGCTGCATGGTTTCCAGCATATTGGTCCTGACAGTACCAACGTCCGCCTTCTTGTCACGCACGCTGTACACCACTTCATCGTGCGATTCCTTCTCGGTTTCCAATATCTGCTTCAGGTCTTTCTCCGGTAAAATCCCATTCCTGACGATCTCGCCCTTGGCAAACAGCCATCCTCCCGGAGAAGAAAGCTTGGGGCACATCAACACCTTCCCTTTTAAGTCTTGAATGGTATTGATGCCACTGTCATTGCGCGTGAAAATAACGCTGCCGAACTTGTCTCCACTGCCCTGGTATCGAACGGTGACGAGCGCCTTGCCACCCTTGACCACCTTGGCTCGCACGTAGAACCACGGATTGGTAAAAATAAACGCATTCGGGCTGTTATGGCAGAAATCCATGAAGTCTGTGAAACTCAGCGGCACGATGACCACTTTTTCACCCAGCTTTGCCGTGAGGTAGTCCGCGATGCCTCCCCATTCCTTGAGTGCCGTTTCCGGCCCACGTTGAGCCAACATGCCGATCTTGATTTCCGCTTGGGCAGCGCTCACAAGCATTGCGAGCACCAGAGCAACCCACAAAGATATTGTTATCTTCTTCATGGTAGGACCTCCGTTGCCCCCCGCTCAGGAAACGTGTTATTCGAAAAGCCACCAGCTAGCGATCCGGAAGAAAGTGTCGCAACGCGCCGCCGCGTCCACAGAGACGGTAGCGCTCGCTATTCTATGGCTTCAAGAGCTGCCTCTACCAAATATCCCGGATCGATGTCGATTATTCTGCCGGAATCGGACACTATCAGAGTAGTTCTGTAGCCGAGCGGAGTGTAAACTTCGGGATTTGACGGCCCAAAGAGCCCAATGGTGGGCACGCCTATCAGTCCGCCCAGATGCATCACGCCGTTGTCATTGGAAACGAGCAGCCGGCTTCTTCTCAGAACGTAAGCAAGAGACCCCAAAGTGGTGAGACCGATCAGATTGTCGATCTCGAATGGCACCGCCGCGGCGATTGCGTCACCAATCTCCACCTCCGAGCGACTTCCCACTAACGCGAATCGGCAGGGCCTTCTGGCATGGAGCTGTTTCATGAACGCTGCGAAGCATTCCGGCGGCCATCGTTTAAGGCCGTCGCACGATGCTCCCGGAGCCAGACAGACGAGAGGTAACTCTGTGTGAAAACCAAGAAGCATTTCAGCATAACTTTCACTGAGAGCGCTGGTTTGAATCCCGAATTGCCGGATGCCATCTGTGGCTATTCCCAGCGGCGCCACCAGCGAGACAAACTGTCGCCACAGAGGCAGAGCAACCGGTCGTGGGACCGCTACTTCACGAGGAATCGAATTTGGTTTGGTGAAACCAATGTACGCGCCGTATTTCAGTTCGCCCTGGTAAATCCAATCGGTGAGATGACCGGTGCTGGTCCCCAAATCAAAGACCAGTTCGTGATATTTGCTTAGTACAAACCTGGTTACCTCCTCGTCACCAACCTCCAACACGTGGAATCCGTTCCATCCGAAGAATAGGTCTCCCTGACCGGGACTGAGCCATAGGTAATGTTCGTGATCGGGAAAGGCATGAGAAATGACGCTGAGGAGAGGCATCGAGAGCACAGCGTCTCCCAGGCCTTCAACCGAGACTATGAGAAGGCTGGGCCTGTCAGGCTGCATTTTCCGAGAAGAAAGAATTGTCATAGACTTTGGCGTCGGAACAAAAGGTCTCCACCAAACGGCTGCTCTCGCCTAATCTTCGGAAGAGCTCCGAATAGATGCCCTTATAGTAGTCGCACCAGGGATGGATGGCATCTGTGGTACCAAAATGCTCGTAACTGGCGATGGGGCAGCCTGCTTCGCAAAAGCGCTTGTATGCGCAAGCCTTGCATTTGGAGATGGTGTCGACTTGACGTTCCGCAAGCTTAGAAATTATCGGGTTGTTCTTCCAAACGTCATTCAGCCGATCGACTTCCAGAATGTTAGCCAATCGAAATTCGGGATTCATTCGCGTTTGAGGGCAAGGATAAACGTCTCCATTGGGCGCAATAGTCATGAAATCGTGGCCCGTGCCGCACTGAGACCTCATGCAGCGATACGGGTGGACCTTGCTTCCAAGAATCTGGAGCATCATGCTCGTGTTCTCGTCGAGCACAGAGCACTTTTCGTGTAACACCATATCAAGATACTTTATATGAGCTTCGAGGAATTCTTCAGGTTCCACGGCCAGCTCGTCCCATCCCTGTGTGGCTCGGCCGTGTCTGGAAACGGGATTCAGTTTGATCCAGTCCATACCGAGTTTGGCATAATGAGCCAACACTTTGTTAAGCCTTCGGTAATTTGCTTTTGACACCACGCATATGAGGCCCGGGGCATAACTATTCTTATGCATCAATTCAATGGTTCGCGTTATCGCAGCGTGGGTTCCCTTGTTCCCTGGAAAGACTCGCGTCATATCGTTGGAAGCTCGATCCCCATCCAGGCTGACGTTCACCGAAATGCCCGAGGTCTTGATTCGATCGAGCAGCTCCTTCGTCAGCAATGTTCCGTTCGATTGAGCACGAAATTCTAACTGCTTTCCGACTTTCGAGGCGCTCTGGTTACCGTATTCCACGATCCGCTCCATAAGCCCTATTTCCAGCAAAGCCTCGCCGCCTGCGAATTCGACTAATCCACGATCGGGAATAGTATCGATAATCAAATCCATCGCTCTTTGCGCGATGGGCCATTCCATGCGTTCCTGCCTCGATGGATCGGCTTTGACCGCACAGTACTTACACGCCAAATTGCATCGCTCCGTGGGTACCATGACGAAGAGCACACCGGCATGACGGATGGGCCCCTGGTCGAAGACACTAGTCTCAATGAAGCGACGCCCGTTGACTTCCAAGAGGCCGCGCCAATACAGACGCGCGACAAATTCCGGCAGCTGCGCTTTGTATGCATCCGGGGTCCAGGTGGCTACCTCATCCAGCATTTTTCCATCAAGGGCCCTGAACATCTCGTGTTCAATCGGTTCAAGAAAACACCACGAGCCTGTATGTTTCTCAAGAAGCATGAGTTTCCCGTCACACTCAACGGTTTCTGCCGGAATCAATCTCAAATGCGGGTTTGTGCCGAAAAGGTTTTCGTCAAAACGCGGTTCCGGCCCGCCAAATTCAAATTGGGTCAGCACTTGAGTAAACTGGTCATTCTCCATCCCGAAGTAAAACATTGTCTCACCTCTCAGTGCGCGAGTTCGCCAAAGGAAACGGGCGTGAAGCAAGAATTTTCGCCGAAGGCCTCGTGGTGAAGAGCATCAATGCCGAGGCACTGATTTCGAACGTCACAATAATCGCAGCACTCATAGAACACGTCACCTGAAGGGCGACAATAGTTGGGATCTACGAAAGCGAGATCAGACAGGTTGACCCGAGCCGCGGTGTAATTGTCGGCTCTGTCATATCTCGTGCCCAACAGGCAGATGGGCACAAACTCAGTCTCAACGTAGACCCCCGCGTCAGCGCCTCTGTCGATGGCCTCGCGGACATACGGCGCGACTTCCCACAAAGGCGCTATTACCTGAGCCAAATTGACCGCAGCGCCACCTTGCAAGCGAGGGTAGCTGAGTTTGATTGCACGGAGCGACGGGAAAGCCCGGCCAAGGAAGGTGACCAATTCGCTCAGAAGCTGGTAATTCTGCTTGCATATTACGGTGTTGGTCACAGAACATATCCCGAGACGGTCCAGATTGGCCAGTCCTGCGCACGTCTGGTCAAACGCGCCGGGAGACTGGGTCAACCAATCGTGGACCCCGGCTCTCGGCGCATGGATGGAGACGAAGCAAGAAGTCAAGCCCGCGTCCCGAAGATCCTCAAGATAGCCTTTTTCCGACAGATTGCGCGCGTTGGTCTGCAGGTTCTGTTGAGTGATGCCCAGACCCTTGGCGTACCTGAGAATTTCGGGCAAATCAGTCCTTACTGTCGGTTCTCCCCCGGAGTAGACCATTGTGCCGACCTTATCTTCGCACACGATCCGCTCCACTTCGTCCAGGATCGTCCGAGTATCACGATCTCCATGCTTCTTTTTCCACGCGGCTGTGCAGAAGAGGCAACTATTGTTGCACGCATAACCGACCTTCACGTACCCGTAAACTCTCCACGGAACGGTTTGCGCGACCTTTAGAATGAGTTTTGTAGCTGTTTCCCAGTCCACGGAAGTCACCCCCTTCTGACGGCCTCGCCGTCTCCCCAATGCGACTAAATGGAATCGCCCCTTTTGCACGCGCGTGCAACCGACAGCCGCTCCTCGTCCCCTCTACCGCAAACGCGGTCCCACCCTTGAAACCTGGAGCTCCTGCTATTCCGCCACTGTCGGTATGTGTGCAAGGGCCCCTATTGGCGCCTGGTCCCTGTCGGCGGCTTCGCCGTAGGTGGTTTGGTGGTCTTGGTGCCGGTCCTCGGGGTCACTGTTTTGTTGTAAGAGTCGTGCCATGTGCCGTCCTGGTGAACCCAGTCCTGGTGCCCCGGCATTAGCTGTGCAGCGTCTGCGTCTTTCGCCAATTTGATGAGCGACTCCTTGATCGTTTTCGCATCGGACTCGCTCAGGCGGACTCCAAGTTCTGCGGCCACTTCCTGAGGATTCTCGAGGAAATCCTTAGCCTTGGACGGGCTCTCCAGAAGACCGCGCACCAACTTCTGAATTGCGCTTCGGCTTCCATCCAGCTCGGCGGCAGCCCGTGCAACCAAGTGGCCGCCGGTCACCAGGTCGAGCCCTACAGCCCCGATGCCAACGCCCAATGCCTTAAGGAACGTGCCCCGATCCAGTTGCTTGGATTCCTCCATCGGCTCTTCGGATGACTCAGCACCTGTTTCTTTGATTTTGTCGTCGTCTTTCATGATATCCCCCTCTCGTACTATGGCGTCCGTTTCGGACACGCTTTAATTGGGCGGGATCAATACCCGCCCGCTGCAATTCCGTCGTCTAACATGCTAATAATAGAATGGAATCAAATACGTCTGACGACTCCATCCCACAAAAGGTAATAATTCCTCTGGCACGCGGCATGACCGTAGGCACTGCCCCCGCGGACGAGATGTCACCAAGCTAGAAGGCTAGCACCATCATCGCTCAAGTCGTTGTTCTTCTTGACAGCTTTTGGCCATAAGCCGCGCTGTCTCGGTCAATTCACAGGGCGCCGAATGCTCGATTCCGGAGTCGGATTACTAAGTCAACACACATTACTAATGAAATCGCATCCCTGTGTCATCTTTCCAATTGGTTCCCCTGCCTGTCACACCACTGCTTGCCGAGGAAGAGGCAGGAGAATCTCACGGATCTCGTACTAACCTGAATCTTATGATCGCGGCACGAGCCACGGGTGTCAACCCAAAAACCGGTAGCATGAATTTCTTAGGCCGTGTACACGGACGAGAGCCTTGAGTGAGCCGTTCTGAAGAGCATAGGAGCCCTCGTCACGAACGGCCATTCGGGACCCGGTGGCTCGGACCAGACACTGTGAGGAACTTCGAGCTGCGCCGGTTGCTTCGGAATCGCAGCCCTTCCCGCTCCTGGGCCTGGAGCAGCGCATCCACGCGGCGCATTGACAACATCGGACTGTTCAAAGATACTCGAGACAATTAGTACCGGGGGCCACAGATGTCATCATCATTCCCAATGCGAAGGCTCAATTATCGATTCAAGGAATTTACCAGGCATCATTGGGCAAATGATGAGACCAAAGCCCTATGGGAGCCAAGAATCCGCGACGTCTGCGCGTGCTTATCGCAATTGGAATGGCGATCGATACTGGAAGGGATCAGGAGCTGTGCACTCAAAATTGTGAAGCCGGATGAACTTCAATCCTTAAGCAGTTCGCTTACCCGGTATGGGTTGACTGCGACGCCTCTGCAAAAGATCGCCGCGGGGAACCTCTACGCGGTTTCTCGGTCCGCTCCACGAGAAGGAGAGCCATTCAACTATTGGTGTGTCATAGGACGCGCCTCGGACGTGCAATGTGTCGAACATGCGCATTCGAGCAACGATGCGGAAACACTCGGACGTTACCTTGGATATCCGACGTGCTGTACCGATTTCTATCGACGATTCCGGGCGGGCGAGGGATTCATCGATACCACGTGGCCGATGGCTCAGAATACCACCGAGAAGAGAGTCATCAGCCCCACCCAGGTGGAAGTGACAGAAGTATCGCGGTGTAACATTTTGTTGAGATGGCTTGGGATAAGAATGGTTTTTCATCTGCCTTGTAGCTTCGATTGTTCTCCGACTGTAGAACTGGCCGAGAAGTTGACGAGAGTTGCTAGGGCCGCGAGATTTCACCAAGAAATGGACTGCTTGGAACAAATGCTGAGCTGGCCCGTAGAATGGTCGGCCTTGTACGGACTCGCCGAAATCGCTACGCCCGTGGGCACGATATATACTGTTACAGATGCGACGGCCGAGAAGTACCGGGTAAGTTACAGAGGAGCAAGACCACAAGCAGAAGTCAGTACCGTCGAGTCTTTTGATGACCGACGCGAATACGATCATACGATCCATACGAAAGGCAAACACGAACATGCGGGCAACCAGATTGCGTTCTCGGATGAATGCTTTCGAAGCTTGAAATGGTATTACGCGGATAATGGTTTTCCTTCGCTTGAAGTCATGGAGGTATCGCATGCACCTGTAGTGAAATTGGCTACAGCGACGCTTTCCCAAGCAGGCGGTAATGTCTTGGATCTAGGATGCGGCAACGGCACGTTGCTCAAGAAGATAAGTGAGTTCAATCATAATGTCGTTCCCTGGGGAGTGGACAGATCAATAGATAGGATCGACCATGCTCGACTGCTTAATCCCCGGTTTGCCGACAATTTCGTTTTGGCGGACATTTTTGATGATTGTACGGTTTGGTCTCAAGAGCGAGAATTCGCAATGGTCATTCTCATGCTGGGACGACTGATTGAGGTGCCTGAAGAACGCGCCGAAATGTTGTTGAAACGCATTGGAGAGCGTGCAAAAAACTTTCTTGTTTATGCGTACGAAGGATACGAGCATTATCACGGCTCTCTCGACGACCTGGCGCGGAAAGCTCGTATTACGGTATCGGAAGATCGATTGGATGAGAATGTAGGATTGGTAAAACTGCACAAATTGTAGCTCCTACTGTCACACGTCAACGCTAACGGTCAAAGAAGCGGTTGCCAAAAGCCCCCGACAATCAGCACAGTGCCGGGATGCAAACGAGCGCTTTTGTGGCTGGTGTCCATATTGTCGCATGGATTCGTAGACCAGATGGAAAAATAGAAAGTTCTTGGAGAAAGGTCCCGTAGGGGCGCACGGCCGTGCGCCCCTACAAAGCCGCCTCCATGGGAACTTTTTCACCAGGTTATGCGTTTTACATCTGCTTCTGCTCGTGAGCCGACGTAGGTAATTCGACGAGCGCTTTTCGTGGAGGCAAGGTCCCCATGTCAACCTTAGGGAGGTTTCCCTGCTGATCCGGCACAAAGATAGTCATAGGAGAATCCTTCACCGGCCATCGACCCTTCAGGATATTGACGGGCTCTTCGCCCTTGAAAGCCAGGTAGCTGTACTTATTGTAATGTGGCAGCTTCCTGCCTAACCCGCGAATCGCAGTGGAAAGGTCGCCGGCCACCCAGGTAAGCGTTAGCGCCTTGTTCGCGGGATTTTCGGCAACAAGCGCGATGGAATGATCTTTCATGAAGATTTGCGAAGCCCCGATCTTGACTTGTGCTTTGTCCGCGGTCACCTGATATCGTTGCAGCGCACTGACTACGTCCCGCACGAAGCGATTTTCCCATCCCACGATGACCACCTGCCGGTCTGTGGGCAAGGCTTGGATTTGCGTGTCGAGGAGCACGTCAACGGATTCGGCCCCGGCCTGGCTCCAGGAATCGGCAAGCTCGCGAAACGCAGCCTGAAGCGCGGGTCCAGTAGATGATGGCAGAACAAATGTCACTCTTTTGGCTCCGAATGCCCGGCTGAGAGCTGGTGGCGTCTCAGCTATGTCAAGCCTGCGGAACAGGTCGAATTGGGGATCCACGTCTATCCGCAGCGGTCGCCGAGCAACCTTGAACTTGTGCTCCAAACGTTTGTCCTTCATCTCTACCAATACTTCCTGAGCATTTGCTTCGCCTTCCAGCGTGACCGCAACCGGGACTCGCAATTGATACGCCTTCCCAGGTTGGACTTGCTGCAGAAGAAGGGTAATGTCGTACCCTTCAGAGCTGGGGCCGTGAACCGACACGAGCTTGGCTCGCAGTTCGGGCGCGCCGGTACGGTCTACCCATTGGCGAAAATCCTCCACCAGATTCTTGCCGGACACAGCTTCGAAACTCATGCGCAGATCGTCATAAGAAGCAAACCGGAACTTGTTCTTGCGGTAGAACTCCTGCAATCCCGCCCGAAGCGCATCGTCTCCGAGCTGCAAGCGAAGCATGTGGAAGAACATGAGCGCCTTGCCGTACCCCACCGCGGCGGAAGGCGAATCGTGCCTGGACCGAAATTTGGTCAGCGGGAAATCCTTTTCGGATGCCACGTAGTCCAAGTATTTCTGGAGCGTCTCCTGGCGATACTCCATGCCCGCACCGCGCTGTTCCGCGAAAAGGTAATCGGAGAGATACGCAGTGAGCCCTTCGGTCCAGTTACCTGCTCCTATCGGCACGTAGACACTGTTGCCCCACCAGTTGTGCAGGATTTCATGAGGGTAAGAGGAATAGTGGATAAAGGGGAATCGCATGACCTTCGGCCCGAGAAGAGTAAAGGAAGGCATTCCAAAACCTGTTTCCCAGAAGTTCTCAACCGCCGCGAATTTCGGATAGGGGTACGGTCCGATGAGCTTTTCATACAGGCCGATGAAACGGTGGGTCAAATCCAGGTACTTCCGTGCGAGGTCCTTGTCGGGATTGCGCAGAAATACCATGGCAGACACAGAATCTGTTTTTGAGCTATACTCGGTGAATCGGCCCGCAACCAGAAAGATCTCTTGCTGTGGTTCCGGCGAATCCCATTGCACCTGCCTGGAATTGCGATCGGCTTTGAGCACATTTCGCGCGCCCTGGCTTACCACATCCCAGCCCGCAGGCACAATGGCTTCAAGACGGAACGCGACAAGAGCTTGACCGATCTGCGGATACCAGTACGAATCTCCCGATAGGTATACGCCTTCCTCTCCAATGTAGCCCGTTGTCGCGGTGATACCGCCCGTGGGGTCCTTTCCGCGAGTCCCCAGCGGGTGAAAGATGCGGCCTTCGTATCGAATCTTGAACGAACGGAGCCCTTGAGGAAACCGGATCTTGTAGCGGGTCACCGGCACAGCGCGGTGCGCATCGGCTATTTCTGTGAAAGTTACTCCTGGGGTGAGCGAAACAGGATTAAGCCCCTCGTGGAGCATGAAGACCGCTTCTTGTCCCTCTCCGGCAGGCAGCGTGATCGTGTCTTCCGCTTTGAGTGAGTGCTCCTTCGGGTCCAGCGTGACCTTGAGATGGTGCCGGACCGTCAGGATCGGCCTTGCGTCCGTAACCTGTGCGAGAACAGTACTGGGCAGCGCTGCCGCAAGCAGCACGAGCACTGAGAAAGAGAGAATCAATTGAAGAGGCCGGCAGATTATGGGAGACATCGTGTTCTCAAAATCCTCGTTTCTTGGTAGCTCTATGGTCAGATGTGCGCACGAGTAGCTCAAAGGTCAAATGTCTGTGAGGCAAGCCGTATATTGGCCGAATAGGAGAATAAACCCATGCTGAAATACAAGGGCTACACGGGTCACGTCGAGTACGATGATGAGGCTCGGGTCCTTCACGGTGAAGTGTTGGATCTGAAGGATGTGGTTACGTTCCAAGGTAAGAGCGTGGAAGAAATAGAGCGGGCATTTCGCGACTCCATAGACGATTATCTGGAATTCTGTAGACAACGTGGCGAAAAACCGGACAAGCCTTTCTCTGGACGGATGATGCTTCGTTTGCCGCCTGATTTGCACCGAAAAGCGTATGTAAGTGCACGCCGTGAAGGTAAGAGTCTCAACCAGTGGATAGCAGAAAAGCTGGAAGGGGCCAGCTAGTCTCCCGATCCTAAGACTGCGGGCAGATATTACCTGATTCATATCGGAACGACCGCAGCGTCATCAAGCCACCAAACGATAATCAAGGGCTTTAACCAATTGACATGATAGGAAGTTTCTGTCTATTGCGGCTTGACTGGGCGGGGCGTATACAGTAATATCAGGACCCAAATAGACGGCAAAGTGGCAGCCGAATGTTTGTTTGCCCCGCTGAGAGGAGTCAGGATGAAGGTCAGCATTAAAGATCTAGCAGTGACTATGGGCCTTGGAAACAAGGGACTTGAATTGGACGTGTATGACAGCCGCGGGAAGCACCTCGGTGACCTTTGTATTGGCAAGGCGTCAATCGAGTGGTGCAAGGGGAAGACACGCAGGGGAAACGGGACTAAGAAAACGTGGGCAGAGCTTATTCGGTTCTTCGACCCAGGGCATCATTGATAGGTGGGAGGGGAAGGCCTAATCGTGTCAGTCTTTCGCTCTCGTCCCAGACGCACGAGGACCCAAGCGGTCCCGTAAGCTCTCTGAAGGAGACGAGTTGTGCGGCTCCTAATAACATGTGCTCGGTGTTCGACGCAGGAGATGGCACCTGGCGAAGAGGGTACTGTGTACTCTCGCGTGTGCTCTGTTCGTGAAGACGGAGTATACAAATTTGTATGCCCGAATGGGCATCGGACGACCACGGTCCTCCGCACGCCCAAACATGAGGTCCTTTACGCGATCGCCGCTAACGCATTGCTAGATGGATACTTGAGAGATGCTTTGGCCTCCTTTGCTGCTTCGCTGGAACGGTACTACGAATTCGCCCTGCGGGTCATCTGTCGGCAGAGATCGGTTGAACCAGAAAATTTCAACTCCACTTGGGGATTTATTTCTAAGCAATCCGAAAGACAGTTTGGGGGGTTCATTGTCGCCTGGCTCTTGGAAACCGGTCAGGTTTATACGGCCGTTTCCAAAAGCAAGATTGAACGGATGACCAAGTTGCGAAATGAAGTGGTACATCGAGGCAAGATCCCAACAGATGCCGAATGCATTGGCTACGGGCAATACGTGCTTGATATCGCGGCACCTCTTGAGGAGGTATTACTGTCTGACTATACGGCAGCGTACAAAGATGAATGCTTCGCTCGTGCAGATGAGGTAGCGAAGTCTAGTTCCTCACCGCTTACGATACTGACCATATTCTCCGTTTTCCGTGTTGCCATGAAAGGTGACCGAAAGCTAGAGCCTGCACTGAAGCGGCTCAAGGATTTCCGGAGATTTTATCGACTTCCAACAACGGGAGACGAATACACGACAAGTCAGATTATTACACACAGATAATCCAACCGCTGGAGGGCGGCCCATCCGTGGTACACAGATGGTTGACTAGAAACGCTTTTTCTGCCGGTAGCTGGATCTTCATGACAGAGGGGGTTGGGGGTTCATGCCTGTTCTTAGCTCACAGCGAATCGAACCGCAAACCCTACAACGTGCCGCAAGCATCTCGCTAGCCCCAGAGAAGAGCCGAGAGCAGGGTTACCCTCTCCACTTATGACTCGCGTTTCCTGAGCTAGGGTGATCCCTCGTAGGTGACCGCAATGAACCCGAAGAAGAAATTGACTTTTGATGACGTTAGCAAAGCCTTCGACACCAATGAAGTATTTAATGCCTCAGATGAGCTCCTGATGGAATACCTGAGCGTTCTCAACACAGAGGGCATAGAGAATGACAGGGTGCGGCACCGAGCGATAAACCGGTGCATCACGATCCACGCGATAATCAGTCTTCGGCTTGCCAAGATTATCGACCGATCCAACAAGGTTCTTACGTGGATCGTTATAGTCCTTGCCAGTGTAAGCGTCGTGGGAACCATCGTTCAAATCTATCTTCAGCTCTTCAGATGAGTCGGCCAGGTGCACGTTTTACTGTTTGGCTCCAGGTGCATATCAAGCCGAAGGCACCGGACTAAGGCTCCATCTCCATTATGGAAAGAACCCTTCCCGAAGCCTGCGCTGCGCGCTTGACTCCTGAGCCCAAGATCATCGCTTGACAATTGGTACGCAAAGACGTACGTTTTGGCTCAGGAAGGTTCAGACTATGACTGTCATCAAAGCAAGTGAGGCGCGAGCTCGGCTGTACCGATTAATAGATGAAACCGCGTCGTCCCACGAACCGGTCTTTATCACCGGCAAAAGGGGAAACGCTGTGCTGGTGAGCGAGGAAGACTGGAGATCTATCCAGGAAACTCTGTACCTGCTTTCCATTCCCGGCATGAGAGAATCGATCATTGATGGGCGCAAGACGCCTGTCGAAGAATGCGCCAGGGAACTCGATTGGTGAAGTGGAATTTGGTTTTCACCAGCCAAGCTCAAAAGGATGCCAAGCGACTGGCAGCCGCGGGATTGAAGGAGAAGGCCGAGGAATTGCTGAAGCTTCTCGAGAAAAACCCCTTTACGGCTCCGCCGCCTTTTGAGAAGCTGCTCGGCGATTTGAGTGGCGCGTATTCCAGAAGAATCAACTTTCAGCACCGACTCGTATATCAGGTGATCGAGGAAGACCATGTGGTCAAAGTGATCCGCATGTGGACTCACTATGAGTGAGGCTCGGGATCTCCCCCCGGCCGACCGAATCGATAGGTATTACGACCTGTTGAGTTTTTCTGCTCAGATAAAGATATCAAGTTCCCCGGAGTTGTTGCCGAACCGTTCATGAAATGAACGATGACGGATTTTGAGTCGCTGTGTTAAGAATAGGTATCGCCCACCCGTGCTCGGGGCAGCCAACTTGCGCGTGTTTCAGACCTCTTGCGCAGGGGGCTAAGGTGTATCCTTATCCGCTTGAGAGCGCGGGTGGAAGCTCCAGTCGCGAAACGTTTACTGAGGGCAGGTCTGGGTATGCAAAGATGAGTAAGACGTTTCCGCTGATCCTTGATTTAATTAATCGAAAAGATGTGCTGGTCTCAGATCATGGTTATGATCAATTGGCAGATGATGATATTCTCATACGGGATGTCCTGAACGGCGTGGGCAATGCCAAGATAGTCGAAGATTACCCCGACTACGCCAAAGGCCCATGCGTACTGGTGTTACAGAAGGATTCTCAGGGTAGGCCTATTCACGTTGTGTGGGGAATTCCCAAGGGAAGGACTTCTCCAGCAGTGTTGATCACGGCTTACAGGCCGGATCCGGAAAGGTGGTCAGACGATTTTGTCAGGAGAAACACATGAGGAAGCGACATCAAACCAAGATGATCCATGAAGGAGACTATGTGGCGAAAGTGGAAGTGGAGCTGCTCGAAACGGACGAGGGTTGGTCTCCTTATTTGTCTCTTGAAGACGCCATGAAGCTCGATGATGTACGAGAGGCCCTTCGTAGAAGGGACCTTAAGACAGCTACTCGCCTGGCTCGGGTTTATACGCTCCAACCAGTTGGCTCCGCAACGCCTGCCGGCTAGCTCATGATTGTGACTATATCGTTACTCCCAACGGTAAAGAGATTAGGATCACAGAGGATTCCTGTGATGGAAAGCTGCCACGGAGCCGTTGACGAGCGCCACCCTTAACTTTGAAAACTGGAGCTTCAGGAGGACCCACCGTATGCAACGCACGCACGTGACAGGTACAACATTGATCGCTGTGGCAGCGCTTCTCCTCATGCTGCCGGCAATGGCAATAGCGGCGGAAGCACAAGCTCTGACCGAACAAGAGGCCAATGAGATCGCGATCGAAGCCTATATCTACTTCTACCCCTTGCTGACAATGGATATCACTCGTCGCCAAATGACTAATGTCCAGGCCGTGACGATGGACGGTCGCGGCCCGATGAATGTCTTCAGCCACGTACGAGCCTTTCCGCCCGCGGAGTTCCGGATGATCGTCCGTCCGAATTTCGATACCTTGTACTCGATCGCGTGGCTGGACTTGACCGCGGAACCCGTGATCGTCTCCGTGCCCGACACTCACGGCAGGTACTACCTGCTCCAGATGATGGACATGTGGACCGATGCCTTCGCTGTGGTCGGCAAACGTACCACAGGAACCAAACCCGGTCATTTCGCTGTTGCAAGTCCGGGGTGGAAAGGAGACCTGCCCGCTGGAATCCACCGAATTGATTCTCCCACGCCCTACGTCTGGATCCTCGGGCGCACGCAAACCAATGGACCCAAAGACTACGACGCGGTGCACAAAATTCAGGACGGATACAAGATCACCCCGCTCTCGCAGTGGGGAAAGGAGCCTAAGCCGGTTAGCACGAAGATCGATCCTTCCGTGGACATGAAGACCGCGCCGCTGCTCCAGGTCAACAATATGAAGGCCACGGCATATTTCAAGTATGCAGCGGAACTTCTCAAGCTGCATCCGCCGCACATTACCGACCAGCCGATCGTAGCTGAAATGAAACGCTTGGGGCTGGAAGTCGGTAAGAGCTTCGATCTTGAAAAGGCCGATCCTGTGGTTCGCAAGGCCTTGGAGGAAGCTCCTGAGAAGGGTTTGAAGCATATGAACGACCGGCTTGCCAGCATAGCGCAGATAGTTAACGGCTGGCAGATGAACACGAACACGATGGGAGTGTACGGAAACTACTACCTCAAGCGTGCCCAAGTGGCCATGATCGGCCTTGGAGCGAACCTGCCCGAGGATGCGATTTATCCGATCAACATCGGCGACAGTGAAGGAAAGCCGCTGACAGGCGTCAACACGTACGTCCTTCACTTCAGCAAGGCAGAGCTTCCGCCGGTCAATGCCTTTTGGTCGGTGACGCTGTACGACAAGGACGGTTTTCCTGTGGCCAACAAGCTCAATCGTTTCGCGCTGGGTGATCGAGACGAGCTTAAATTCAACGCGGACGGTTCGCTGGATTTGTACATCCAGAACGAGACCCCCGGACCGGGCAAAGAACCGAACTGGCTGCCGGCTCCGAAGGACGCGTTCAATCTCCTGATGAGGCTTTACTCTCCGGGTCCGCCTGCGCTCGACGGACGATGGGCGCCGCCCGCGGTCAAGCGCATGCACTGATCGACTTTTCCGATGTCATTTTCTATAATGAATTTCCATAAGATGACCGGAGGTGAATTGAGAAGATCTTGACTTTGGGGGGCCTGCATTGGGGCAACTTCATTCCACCTTGTGAGCCGCGTAGGCGCTCGAAATAAGAGAGGAGGCTACCAATGAAGATCGCTGTAGTGTGCGGGCTGTTGGCTTCTGTTCTGCTGGTAACGGTGTTGGGTCCGACGGGCTCTGCCGCGGCGGAGAAACAGGTCGCGGTAATCTGGGAAGGCAAATCCGGGATGACCAAGCGGGTTCAGATGGGATTCATGCACCGCATGAGGGCGATTGGGCCGGAAGTGAAGATCATTAATCGAGTTGAGCTCCCGAGCATGCAAGACGCGGAAAAGGCGTTTCGCGAACTGGAGCCCACGGTGGACGGTATTGTATTCTTGCGGTCTAGTGGAGCCAAGTTCCTGGGAAAGGCAAATCCGAAAGTACCCTCGTTCGTTGGTGGCTGCAATAATCCGGTCGACTTGGGAGCGGTCAAGCAGCTTGACGCACCGGACGGCAATGTCACCGGCGTAACGTACTTCATTCCGTATGAAAAGCGTTTTGAAGTGCTGAAGAAGATGTTCCCCACCGCGAAATCAGTAGGAATTGTCCTGCAAAAAGGTCATCCGGCAACGCCGATTGACCAAAAGGGAACAAAAGAGCAGTGCGATCGACTGGGCCTGACTTATCAGGAAGTAGTTGCGGAGAATGCCAACCAGCTTCTCCAAGGCGCGGAAGCGCTTGCGGATAAGGTACAGGTACTCATAATTAGCGCCACAGGCCTGGTCATTGACAATACGGTGAATCTCGTGGGCATCCAGAACCGCAAGAAAGTACCGCTTTTTTCGTACGCAGAGGGTCGAGCCAAGTTGGGCGCGTTGGCAGAGCTTGCTGCGCGTGATGAGGAATTAGGCTCAATGCTGGCAGATTCCGTTGTGGACGTGGTCGTGAAAGGGAAGCGGGTCGCGCAGGTTCCCGTCAAGATGGATCCCAAGCCGAGTCTCGTCATCAACGATGGTATTGCCAAAATGCTGAATGTATCTGTTCCTGCCGAGCTTCAGGGTCAAGTGCAACTAGTGCAGTAAGACAGGAACACGGGCGGGCATCGTAGTGTTTGCCAGAAATAATAGCTTACTCACCACACGTCACCCCGGCGCAAGCCGGGGTCCAGAACTATTGATAAAGACTGGATTCCGGCTTCCGCCGGAATGACGGTAATGTGGTGCCGCGAATCGGACAAGAATTTTGGCAACGGGTATATATCGGCTGCAAGGATTTCGGCACTCGCCAAACAACCCCATTTCAAGAAGTGCGAACGACCCCGCTCCTGTGGTAGTTCAGCGCCGATAGGACCCGAATCCTTGCACGTTACCCAATTTGTGTTCAAGCGCCGGAAGGCGGGGCTTTTCCGGCCCGCCATCTCGGTAAACCTGCGGGCTCAATTGAGCATTCACCGGCCGGGGATCGCGCCGCCGAGAGCGTCCCTCAATCCGCCGACCCATTCTCCGATGCTACCGAGGATGGAGGAACCGGGCCTTTGTTGCGCTCGCGGCTGTTGCGGGACCGGGGCCGGCGGTGGCTCTTGTCTCCGTGGGCCGAAGGATTCAAGTATGGACTCACCGATGGCATTGGTGCCCATAACAGGGGCGGCCGCGGGGAGCCGTCGAGCCGGGCTCTCATATTGCGGAGGGATATCTCGGCCGGGGGGCCGTGCGCCTTGGTCGCCGGGAATTCTTGCCCATGTATAACCGTTTTCGGTCGGATTCACCTCTGGGGTACGGGCTCTGCTCGTTTGCGGCCGGCCGCCAGGATTGTAGGGAAGGGCAGGGGGTAGTGACCCAGAGGTGCCACTCTGCCCTGCAACCGATCCGCCGCCTACAGGCGTGGGTTGCACCGGGGGAGGGCTGGGTAGGGCCACCG
>JBMOME010000071.1:0-2238 GCA_049323095.1 Thermodesulfobacteriota bacterium | reverse complement strand
CATTCGAAAGGATGCTCCAAGAAATGGGAGTCAAACACCGCTATACCAGGCCCTATCGTCCTCAAACCAACGGAAAAGTGGAAAGGTTTTGGAGAACGCTCAACGACGATCTCATCGAGGGAACGACATTTGAGACTGAAGAAGAGTTCAAGACAGAACTCGAGCAGTACATCTACTACTATAACAACGAAAGACCCCATCAAGCACTAGGAGGAAAATCCCCCGTAGAGTTCCTCAACTCTTGTCCACGAATTTCTTGACACGTACAATTGCGAGGGCAGCGAAGCAATCTAATCTTCGGTAGAACGGGCATCTTGCCCGTCATCCCGACGATAATCGGAGTGGAGCACCGAAGTAGCAGTCCCAGTTACTCACAGAATTCAAGCGGGACCACTCTAGTACAAGGAGATACCTTATGACCGAAGATGTAGTAAGCAGGTATGCGCAACGAGTTGGTTTCACAGACGAAGAAACCGAGAAGTTCCGTGAGGGCACCCCTCGTGTGAGGCACGTGAATCGCCTCTCGTCCGTGGCTTCCCTTTATTCCATCGAGGCTGAAGTGGTGGCATCCCGTAACTGCAATTCAAAACATGAAGTAGGGCAGAAGCTGATCCTAGACGTGGATGGGAACTTCATCACCAAACTTTGTCCCAAGCGAATGTGCGTTTACCTGATTTCGCAGCTGGCTATTCCGGTGGCCCTGATCAACGAACGCTTGAGCGAAGGTCTTGAACCCAATGAGTTCCACTTCATGCGGTACGCGAGGTGTCCCGATGTGGGCGTGGATTGCGCGGGCTTCGGGGAAGTGATGCTCAAGGTGAGCGTTATTCCACGGGTCAAGTAACGATCCCGCGGGGCATGAATGTTTGGTTATGAGCGGCAATTTATCATTCCGTGTCATTGCGAGGACCCCGGACTCGATCCGGGGGACGAAGCAATCTCTGTCTTTACGCGCTGAGATTGCTTCGCTACGCTCGCAATGACGGTCTTTCGCGGCAGTGTTTCCCATAATTCAATCTGAGATTGCTTTCGGCAACTGCTATATCATCCGACCGTAGTCTGTTTCCATCGTTGCAGATAGCTGAATGCATCTCGAGCTGCGTCGGGCGCGGAGTGGACATACGTGTACAGTTCTACCGTGACGAACCCCGCATAGCCTGTATCTCGGATGGTGTTCAGCACCTCCGGGAGATCGATGGCTCCTTCGCCCAGCATCAAATGATGGTGAGCTCGGCTTGGAGGGATGTCTTCAAGATGGAAGTGATGGGCGATACCTTTCATGCCGCGGATGAGCTGCGGCAGATCTTCGTTCACGCAATAGAAGTGGCCTACATCGAAGTTCAGACCGAATGCTGCAGGGTCTAACCCCTGAAAGAGCTCCAGGAATTGCCGACTATTCTCTATGAGAAGACCGGGTTCCGGCTCAATAAGGATCCGAATTCCAGCCTCACGTGCCCTTGTTTCAACTTGCCTAAGCCCCTCTTTGAACAAATCAAGGCCCTGTTCCCGGGTCATTCCGTGCAGCGGCCCGCCAGGCTCGGTCGAGATATTGGGCGCGCCCAATTGCGCGGCCAGATCAATGCATCTGAGAGTGTAATCCACTCGCTTGGCTCGCAGCGCAGGATCGTCTTCGATCCACGATGGATGGTACGTGTCACCGTCCGCATGGTGCATGAACGCATTGAGATTTGACACTTGTAGCCCGTGATCGCTGAGAGCGGTCCTAATCTCGCGGATATTCGCGTCGGTGAGGTGCAAGGGATACGCGTGCGGGATGTCGGCCATGATCTCTATGCCCTGATATCCCGCGCCTGAGATGATCCTAATGGTGTCCACGAGATTGTGGCGGAGAAATCCGTTTGAACTGAATGCAAATTTCAACGTATAACTCCCTTCCTGTAGGCCGGGAATGACCAATCCGCAGGTGTCGCCGATGGCCGCAGATAGACGGGATACTCGCTCCTGCCTAAAAATGGGCTACTCTCAATAGACGAGGCGGCTCTTCCCTGGTGCCACGGATGTGCGCAGCTCATCCGTGCACGCAGGAGTCCCGCGAGGCGTGGAACACGTCCGCGGCACCAAACGCATGGGCCCATCTTCATGTTCCGTTGTGACCGATAGATCATGGCAGTTCGCAGGAGTGACGGGCAAACTCATGGCCGTCGGACGGACGCCACTGTAAATGCCTACACGAGAACCGTCCTCATGAATTCCAGGGCCTCTGTTGCTGCTTGTTCC
>JBMOME010000070.1:0-18681 GCA_049323095.1 Thermodesulfobacteriota bacterium | reverse complement strand
CCCCCCCCCCCCCCCCCCCCCCCCCCCCCCCCCCCCCCCCCCCCCCCCCCCCCCCCCCCCCCCCCCCCCCCCCCCCCCCCCCCACTTCTTCAAAAGCTCATATTCTTGCAAACGCTTCTAGCCTCTCCCGGTCTCTTGCGACGGAACGCAACCTGCGAGGACCGCGCCCATCGCGTTCACAGCCTCCTGGTCCACCCAGCATTGGATGTTCTTCCCCTGGCGTTCTATCTTGATCAGCCCTGCATGTCGCAATTCCTTGATGTGGTGCGAAACCGTGGAAGCTGCCACATCGAGTTCTGCGCCAAGCTGGCCCACGTACTGGCGCCCGTCGCCGTTTGCGGAACATTTGGTTCCGGGCGGGCAACACTCGACGAGCCGAAGGAAGATTTCGAGGCGGTGGGGATTGGAGAGCGCCTTGAACATTTCCGCGAATTTTTGGAGTTCGTTATTTCGATATTTCGACATGTCTCGTAGTATGAAACTATCCCTCCTCCGTGTCAAGCTTTTTTTCAATTGGATTATTTCCCTAGTTCAGTTGAGAGACAGTGGGACATTCTGGCAACGGCTCGCCATGATCCTGCGAACCGCCGAAGCCCTGATTGGTAGGGGGCACCCCTTGTGGGTGCCCAGTAGGGAGCGGCCTCCGTGCCGGTCATTCCAGAAAGGGCAGGCACAAGGCCCGCCCCTACAGCGGCTGCATTCGCAGTATTAGGATCACGTGCGCTGTTCGGTAATGCCAATATTTTGAATTCGGACCGAAGCTAACGGCATATCTCATGTGCAGTATCGCTCTGACATACCTTTCCGTTTTGTGCGAGAAGGGGCCGCGAACATCCTGATTCCCCTAGGGAACTAGTAAGGACGCAATCAATATCTTTAGAATTTCGATAAATTTCTTACCTATCTCATTGGAGATAGATCGGTCTTGCTTCCTCAAATCTCATGAACCGGATCGCACGGAAATTCAGCAATGGCGCGGCCAATCCGACAAATCGTGCGGTTCACGCGCACGCAGTGTCGAACGTATCCAAGTGTTCCAGTAGGAGATAATGAGCTCATTATCTCTTCTTCTTTTGCCGATCGCTGAAGACCGGAAAGACCCGTGCAATCGGAGCTGGGTCGCGGAGCCCCAGGGAATTCTTACCTATTCAGTCATCTTTTTTCTGTCTGGCGCCCCGTGACCGGCAGCGCGGAGCACGCGAGACTTCCTGGTGGAGGCGTGTAACACTTGGACATTTCACACTCTTTCATATTGACGAAACCACTCAGAAAAATTCTTGACACATTTTATGCCTCTATCTTATAGTACACTTCAGTGGCGGGAGCGCTATCCACTTCCAAAGTATTACCCACGAATCGGATGCCCACGTGATTTCTGTGCCCTTTCTCTTCAGCGTCACAGCTCTGCGGCGGGGAGGACCTGCAAGATGGGGACAGGCGCGGCCCGGGCCTTTCGGATTCGTAAAGAACGCATAAAAAGTCGAACGGGAGGCAAACATGGAGAATAAGGTAAGCTACGCCCTGTACGTCTTACAGGAACCTGTTCAGTACATTGCCCTGACCTTCATGGCGCTCATGTACGCTATGAAGATCTACCAGCTCATGAAGAAACCCGGACCGCCGGAGAAGGCTGAGCTCAAAGGCGATCGCTACGCCGGCGCGATCCATTCTTTGGCGAACGTGCTCCGACCCTGGGGCATGGAGAGCACACGCAGCCACCCCTATTTCTATGTGGAATTCTTGATCTTTCACATCGCGGTGGCGCTGACTATTGGCTCCACCTTCTTCATTCCTTTGACGCCGTGGCTGATGACCCCGCTTGTATCAAAAGTGATCATGGTCTTTATGGGTCTGGCTTTTCTTATCGGACTGCGGCGCATCTATCGCCGCATCACGGTTCCCGAGATACGCATCATCAGCAGTCCGGATGACTTCTTTGCCATATCGCTGATGACGGTCTTCTTTGCCGTGGGCTTTGTCACCATGTGGCTTTGGATTCAGGGCAAACCTGAGACCGGCTGGATGTGGCTGTTCTTCCTGATGGTCACCTTCTTCCTCATTTATGTGCCCTTCAGCAAGATTTCCCATTATGTCCTCTATCCGTTCGGCCGCGTCATGTACGGCCAGATTTTTGGAGGCCGGGGAATCTTGAACAGAAACGTACGATAACCAGTATCAGCAATACAGACCAATTTCGGAGGAATTACCATGCCCGATCCCGTAGAAACCAATAAGCCCCAGACTTCCGAGCCCGCGCCCTCGGCGCCCCCCGAAAAGCTTGGAACCCAAGAAAACCGCAAGTGGCCCATTCTTTCAGAGTTTACGCCCGAAGCCCTGGCCAAGATGGAGAAGGTCCTCCCGAGCAAACTCAACAGGATCGTCCAGACGTCTCTGGCCGGTTGTATCCATTGTGGTATGTGCACCGAAGCATGCCATTACACTCAGTCCATCCCTGAGGATAAGACGCTCCTCCCCGCGTACAAGGCAGACCGGTTCCGGAAGTGGTACAAATACCGATACGACTGGATGGCGAAAGTGTTCCCGTCCTTCGTGGGTGCCAAACCTCTCACCAAAGAGCTTGCGGACGAGATGTACGACAAGCTGTGGGGCGGGTGCACCATGTGCCGTCGCTGCACGTTTAACTGCCCCATGGGCGTTGATTACGGCATGGTTGTGCGAGCGGCTCGCGGCATTATGACCGAAGCCGGACGCGTGCCCCAGAATCTCCAGGACACGGTGGACACTCACTACAATCACGGCAACAACATGGCCGTCCCGCAAGACGAGTTTATCGAGACCATCGAGTGGATCGAAGAAGAACTCCAATCCGAGGACGGGTGCGAGAATTTCAAGATCCCTGTGGACAAGAAAGGGGCCAAGTATTTTCTCACGCTCAATCCCCGTGAGCCCAAATACTATCCCATGACCATCCAGTCGACCGCGAAGGTGCTCAACGCGGCCGGGGTGGACTTCACAGTTTCGTCCCGCTACTGGGACCTCACCAATTACGCCATGTTCAATGGTATCGACCCCGATGCCAAGCTCTTCGCCAAGTGGATTTTTGAAGAAGTGCAGAGGCTGGGTTGCGAGTATCTCCTGTCCGGAGAGTGCGGTCACGGATACCGGGGCCTGCGTTGGGAAATGGCAAACTGGTTGGGTGGCGTGCCTTTTAAGATCACCAGTGCCATGGAACTCTTCGCGCAGTTGGTCCAGGAGGACAGACTCAAGCTCGATAAGTCCGTGCATGACGGCAAGATTTTCACGTACCACGACTCGTGCAACATTGCTCGGTCCGGCGGAGTCATGGAAGAACCGCGGATCGTTGTCAGAGCGGCGGTCAATAAGTTCGTGGAGATGCCGCACAACAGGGAGTACAGCTACTGCTGCGGAGGCGGAGGCGGCGCCTTGGCTATGCCCGAGTTCGCCAAGCGGCGAATTGCTGCCGGCAAGATAAAAGCCGACGAGATCAAGGCAACCGGAGCCACGGTAGTTTTGCAGTCGTGCCACAACTGCACTGACCAGCTCAAGGAAATCTGCGAGCACTATGGGATTCACGCAAAGGTGATGAACCTCGCAGAGCTCCTTGACCCTGCGCTCGTGCTCACAGACTAGAAGAGGTTTAGGTACCCCCATTACTGCCCCTATTCTCTTGGGAAAGACGTGGGCCTGGGGGCCCGCGGGCTCGTGATCTGCGCGGTGGCCGAACTGCTGAGACGGCGCCACTGACCTGACCACGCGTCCGGCGGGGCACAGGTTGGTGCAGCGGCAGGGAGACCACGCCGCGCGGACCTCATGTTCCACGAGGTCTGTAGCGCACGGCACCTCGCCGCGATTTGGGGACCGCGACGGTGACGATCGGCAAATACGTTTTGTCGTTCAAGGGCGCATAGCGTCCTGATTGATGTCCTTTTCCGGCGGTTGCATGAACGCTGAGCAATGGTGAAGGACCTCCTCCAACTTGTCCGCAAATTTATGCGCAGCTTGAGCTTCAAGCTGAGCTTCTTTGCGGGTCTCATCATGTTCCTCGCGTTGATGGCTTTTACGTACCACAGCGTGAAGACCCAGGAGGAGAATGTCATCGATAAGGTCGTCCAAGGCGCTCTTGAGGATTCGGAAGTGGTCAAGGCCGCGATCTGGGACGGCATGATGAACAACCAACGGGTGGTGATCGGCGAGATCATCAAGGCCGTGGGGCAACTGGACCGCTTCATTGAGATCAAGCTCTTTGACACGAAAGGAACTCTTCACTACGCGAGCTTGCCCAAGCAGGGGCAACGGGCCGTGCGGGCCGGTGAAGAGCTCTTGCCTGGTGAAATCGGGGCGAGCACCGCGGTTCGGCATCGAGTTTCGCTGGAGAAGAACTGGATTGACGTGGTGAATCCCATCCTGAACAGCGAGAGCTGTTCTACCGCCGCGTGCCACGCGCATCCACCCGGCCAAGTGGTGCTTGGCGCCCTGGCGATGCGGGTTTCCCTGGGCGCCATGAGAGAGGAGATTCTCGAGAATGCCCAGAAAACGGCGGTCTTTGCGATTGCCCTCTTTCTCGCCATGTCCAGCGTCATTGGGCTGGCGGTTATTTTTCTCGTCAATCCGACGCTCAGGAAGCTGAGGGAGAATGCGATTCAAATGGGCCTAGGTGAGTACCAGCCCCGTTCCGACGACCACTATCTCTTTGACGAGATGGCTGAGCTGGGTCGTTCGTTCGACGACATGAGCCGGCAGATTACCGAACGGACCAATCGGCTCTTTGAAGGTCGAAAGCTCTACAAGTCCCTCTTTGAGCTGATACCGTGTTACCTGACCGTCGTAGATAGAGATTATCGGATCGTGCGCGCCAACAAGGCCTTTGAAGACCAGTTCGGTATGCAGGTCGGCAAGAATTGTTACGTCGGGTACAAGGGGCTTATGGCCAAGTGTGAGGAGTGCCCGGTTGAAAGGACTTTTGCCGATGGTATGCCTCACCGGTCGGAAGAAGTGTGGCGGCTTAATGGCCAGAAGGTGTACGTGCTCGTGAGGACTGCACCTATCCTGGACGAGAAAGGCTTCGTCTGGCAAGTCCTCGAGATGTCCTTGGATGTAACCGAGCTGAAACGACTCCAGATGGAACTGGAGCGAAAGGAAAAGGAATACCGGGAGCTGTTTGAAAAAGCGCCCTGCTACATCACGGTCGTCAACAGAGATTTCAGGGTGATCCAGGCCAACAACCTGTTCAAGCGCGACTTCGGATATATCCCTGGAGAACACTGCTTCAAGATTTACAAGAATCAAGACGAAAAATGCCCGAACTGCCCGGTGGAACGCACCTTTGAGGACGGCCGCCGGCACGACTCTGAAGAAGTGTGGAGCCGCAACGGCGAGGAAACCAACGTGATCGTGAATACTTCACCGCTGAGAGACGAGAGCGGCGACGTGGTCGCGGTGATGGAGATGAGCACGAACATCACCGAGGTAAAGCGGCTCCAGAGCGAGTTGGCCTTGCTCGGCGAGACGGTCGCAGGGATGTCCCATTCGATAAAAAATATTCTGGCGGGCTTGGAAGGCGGCGTTTACGTAGTAGATTCGGGACTGGAGCGCTCACGTCAAGACAGAATGCGTCAAGGCTGGAGCATGGTGAAGAAGAACGTGGAAAAGGTCTCCGAGCTTGTCCAGGGGATCTTGTACGCTTCAAAGGAGCGAGAACCCGAATATACCGTGACCAATCCCGGACATGTTCTTGTGGAGGTTTGTGACCTGTTCGAGAAAAGAGCCGCGGACGCGGGGATCCAACTGATTCGGGACTTCGACGAGCAGATGCCTGAGGGTCTTATGGATGCAGCCGGGATTCACAGTGCGATATCCAATCTCGTCTCCAACGCCATAGATGCATGCAAAGACACAGGCAGGACCCAGTACCGCGTGGCGATCTCAGGCCGGGTTCAGAATGGCAGGTTGATCCTGCGCGTCTCGGACAATGGCCCTGGAATTCCGCCCGAGATCAAGGAGAGGCTATTCAATCGTTTCTATAGCACCAAAGGCTCCAAGGGTACCGGTTTGGGCCTAGTGCTCACCAAAAAAGTCGTAACGGAACACAAAGGGACCATACGGGTCGAATCGTTCCCAGGCCGCGGGACCACGTTTACCATTGAGATCCCTCTTGAGCATGTGGAAACACGGCGGTTCAATCGCGAGGCGGTTTGAATAGCTCTGGTTGGTAATACATTAGGAAGCGAGGAGGTAACGATGCAAGGAGTGGGTTTATGCGCACTTTTTTCGAGACAAGGCGACTGGGCCTTCGACTATGCGCTGGCTCTGGCCAGGAAGCACCGGACGAAGCTCAATATCTTTCAGTTCCTGGAATCACCCTACGCGATTCGTAGAGACGTCGTATTTGTCGACGCGGAGAAGAAAGAGACCGCTGTGGTGTCACCAGACCTCGTAGCCAAGAAAGACAGGGAACTCCGCGAGAACTATGACGATCGTCTCGGCGATTACACCGACGTGGGATTTCGGCTGTGCGAGGGAAGCAACGAATGGGAGCTGAAGAAGTGCTTCAAGCGCGGCGAGTATGACGTTCTGATCATCGGCTACCAGGGCAAAGGAGCCGATTTCGGCGGAACAACGACTATAGAAGAATTTGCCAAGCGCTTCCACGGGCCGCTTGTTCTAGTTGGTCCTGACTCTCCGGATCACTTTGTTCTCAATGACAAGGCCAAGGAGATCGTGGACCAGCTGGAGCTTCCCGACGGCAAGTGGGAACTCCTGGCAGCGTGACGTCAAGAAGTATCGGCCGGTGATGGAGGCTTGTTCGCGCGAATTCGCGTTCGTGCGATTACGCGCGGGACAAGACATGCCCGTCCCCGGGAGAGGACTGGAACAAGGTGGATTTTCAAAGCCGCGAGGAATTTGAGCTACATGTTCACAAGTGCTTTGGTCGGATCTTTGAGCTCCTGACCAAGGCCGACGGCGTGATCAAAGAGGCCGCAGATAAGGAAGAGGCCGAGGGCAAGTACGGTGTCATGAGTGATCTGAGAGATTGGGTCGAGGAGACTATTCTGTACTGCCATCTAGCCTGGCAATATCATCGCCTCGCGGCTTCCACCAACACTCAGAAAACCTGGGATTCTGTGGAGAGAGCTACCAGAAAGGACTCTGAGATCCAAGAACCTGAGGCGGCCAGGAACCCCGGCAGCGTGGGGAAATCCGCCCAACAGGTAAAATCTGCACCCGCACAGAACAATCCTGGGGGATCGAAGTAACGTGGCCTTTTTCCGGCCTACGAAAGACCCAATGGTTGCTTCGCGGCCCAAGCAAGGGTACTCGGATCATCACGGGCCGTAATCGTCATGCGGCTGTGACGCACACGGGCTAAGGTGCTGACCAAATAGTGAAGAGGAGCGCTTGCGAGGCGCCCGGCAGATCGACATGGAGGCTGCCGACCAAGGGAAGTCACAGCGGCGGCGTTGGAAGAATTGAGCGCCTACGGACACTGAGTAATTGCCATGCTTGTTACTGCGGCAGCCAGATACGGAGTGAGGGCTATATTCGACCTCGCGTTCTACGGCAACGGCCAACCCACGAAAATCAGGGACATCTCGTTGCGTCAAGGAATATCGGAGCGCTATCTGGAGCAGATCTTTTACAAGTTGCTCAAAGCCGGCCTGTTAAAAGGGAAGCGCGGACCAAAGGGCGGCTACGTCCTGGCGAAGGACGCCTCTGACATCACGGTCGCAGACATTATTCATGCTGTGGAAGGCCCGGTATCTCCGGTTCCTGTGAAATGCCTTTCGTCCGACGAGGACGAGAGTAAGAGCTGCCGAATACAGGAACGCTGCATAGCCCGCCATGTGTGGAAGCGGACGCAGGTGCTCCTCAGGGAGTATTACGCTTCCGTTTCTATCGCTGATCTCTGCTCCTTAGCTCGGATAGAAGGCATACCCAGAGCGGACGAGAACTGCGTCTTTTTGTGATCTCGATGCCGGGAGCGGCGTGTGGGGCATTCTGTGGGGATGCCTAAGGAACCGCTGAGGGCTCGATTGCCTTCCAGTGTCCTTGAGGAATCATGAGGTGTTCCAGCCAGTCTTCGGCCGGCTGGTTCAGATAGAAGGAATCCGGCGCGTCCGGTCCGACCATGACCACGGGCCCCTTAAAGGATAAGGCAAACCCTTCGATCGTATTGGTGCCGCCGAAGTTTGCGCCTCTCTTTTCGTAGCCGATCACCAAGACGTCGTACTGTCCCCTACGAAAGCATTTCCTCAGTTCCCATTCATCTGCTCCTTCGCAGAGACGAAAACCAACGTCAGTGTAATCTCCCAGCCGGTCGTCATACTGCTCGCGCAGCTCTTTATCCTTTCGCGCGATGAGTTCCGGCGTGACCGGCGCGGTCTGAGTGTGGGCCGCGTCCACAAAGACCACGTCCCGACGGAGCTTGTATGGTGATTGGAGGAAGTAAAAGACGTTAAGCCTGCATTGATGGGCACGTGCAAGCGCCAAGGCGTAATCGAAGGCCCAGTCCCCTTGGCGGGAGAAAAGCGCGCACAACCCGACACCCTTCACGTTTCCTGCAGCCTTCCGTCTCTTATAGCGCTTGATGCTGATTACTTGTGAAGTCACGCGCTCATGTCCTCAGATGGACTCTGCAACATCGAACACCTTGCTCGGTTTCAGGGCATTCATACCACGCAACCCGATCTCCCTTCAATATCAATGCCGCCCCAACCAGTGATCATACCAGCTGCGGCAAGTATCGCGTTACAACAAATCACGCAAGTTCCGGGCTGGGGTAGGTACTTCGTACCTTCGCATCTGATACCGGTTCGCTTTCAGAAGGTGAAGGTGAGGCTGTAACCAAGGCAGCACTGACCTGGTGCCCAGGTCAGTGGCACCCGGCATCCAATCAATATCGGCCCGGGGTGCCACGGACCTGAGCTTTGGCAGGTCCGTGTCTGAATCAGATGACTCTTCGTCGTTTGACCACGCATAGGCATGAGAGCAGAAGTAAGAGCCTCACTCGGCTTCACTCACTATCTTTCTTGGAAAAACAGCAGTGAAACGGTATAACCCGTCGTCGCAGAAATCCGAAGCTCTGCGAATCCGCAGGAGACACCATCAGGAGAGAGTCATGGCAGAAGAAAAGGACCGCTGGCTGAATTACCTTGCCACCACGACCGTGTTGTTGGCCGTTTTGGCCACCCTTTCCACGTTCTTTGGTCAGAAGAACTCCACTCGGTCGGTCATCAGCGAGATCAAGGCATCCAACCAATGGAATTACTTCCAAGCCAAGAAGATTCGTAGCTACCTCTTTGAAGTTCAGAAAGAGGGCTTGGAGATCGATCTTAAGATGCGCGAGGAGACCATCCCCGCACGTCTCAACGAACAGATGCAGAAACGCGTTGACGGGTTCGGCAACAAGATAGCCAAATGGCAGGATGACATGAACAAGATTGAGAAGGACGCGCGGTCATTCGAGCAGGCCCGGGACGCAGCGCTCATGCACTCACAGAACTTTGGGCTTGCGGTTGTCTTCCTGCAGCTTGCAATACTTCTCTCGTCCATTGCAGCACTGATGAAAAAGAAACCGGTCTGGCTGAGCGGGTTGGTGGTCGGCGCGGTAGGGTTGTTCTATTTCGTAAACGGCTTCTTCCTGTGGTTATAGTAAGATTATTCGAAGGGGGAAAGGCCGGTTAGGTCAAGTCTCTCCACGAATGCCGGTTGGCCGGTACGCTTGACGCGAAGCTTCACCCGAGAAGAATTTGGCAAACGAGCCGGTCGCGATATAATATATGCCCTAAAGTACGTGGATTCTCATCGAGTGCCCGAGTTGTGGCCCATTGTTCGGGCCCACTCTTCAAAAGATTCGATTCTAGGCCAACTTCTGAGCTTCACCCACGTAGGAAAGCGGCTTTCCTACCCGAGCGCTTCAGGAAACGATCTTACGTTTTTTTGCGCTTTTCGGCATTTCGGCTCTGCACGTTGAAGGAGATCCGCGTGTCGATCAAGTCCACTCACCTTATCGACGTAGTCCCACTGGATTTGCTGCCCGGGCTATCCGACCCGGGGGCATGGTCTCGGCCTCCCGAAGCGTTCCTTCGATGGTTAAAAGCCAATAGCGGAGGGATCATCGAGGAATGGGTGGACAGGTTGTCCTACCTCTCCCCGTCTTACCGAAAACGCCCTCGCGAAGAGTTGGTGGGGACCGTGACCGGGGCGTTCGAGGCGAACATGGAAGCTCTGGAATCAGGCAAACTGGGTCGAATAGAGAACTTCATCGACTATATCACCGAGAAGCGGCTGGTGGCGGGGTTCCCTTTATCTGACGTGCAGAAAGCTTTTGAGCTTTTCCGAAGCATTGTGGTCTGTCGATTGGATAGGAGCCCGCGCCTGGCACCGTACCTTCTCTCGATCGTGCGATCTGTGAACGCGTGCCTGTCGTACACCATTCACCGTTTTTCCGATCACTTCCAGCATATGCATGAGGCGGCAATCCTGGCACACGCCCAGAACTTGGAGCGCGAGATCAGTATCAGGACCGCGGAATTGGCTGAAAGCGAACGACGGTACAAGACTCTCGTTGAGGAGATAAACGACGGTTACTTCGTGATCCAGGAACACCGAATTGTCTTCGCCAACCAGGCTTTCTGTCGCATGCACGGTGCTTTGCTCGACCAGGTGATCGGTCGGCCTTTCCTGAACTTCGTCGCGCCGGACTGCCGCGAGCGCGTGATGGAAGCCTATCATGACGCTATCGCGCACCGCCCACTGGTCGGACAGTTGGAGTACAGTCGTCTAGGTTGCGCGCCTGAGGAGGCTGCAACAGAGATTAAGTCACGAGTAGTCGATCTCGGGCACGGGCCGATGATCATAGGAATCTGCCGGGATATCAGTGCACGGGTGGCAATGGAAGCCAAAGTTCGGGAGCACGAGCGCATGGCCTATGTGGGACACCTCACCGCGTCTCTGTCGCACGAGATCAGGAATCCCCTGTCCTCTGTGAAACTGAATCTCCAAATCTTGAGCAGAAGACTCGACCTGGACGGCTTTGATCAGCGGCGCCTGGAAATCATTATTCAACAAGTGTCTCGTCTGGAAGGGATTCTGCGCCAGCTGTTGGACACTGCCCGCCCCTTGCAGATAACAACCGCGCCTGTGGATCTGGCCGCGCTGGCCAGAGGATGCGTCGATCTACTCGAACCCAAGGCGGCTGAAAAGAGCCTAGAAGTAATCCAGCGTCACCCGCGCAGACTGCCGCTGGCTAACGTGGACGCGGGAAAAGTTGAGCAGGCGGTGATCAATTTGCTCCTCAATGCGGTGGAGGCATCCGAGGAAGGTGGACGAATCACTATCTGGACCAAGGCCGCTCGAGGCAATGACCACCGCTTTCTCGAATTGGGCGTTCGGGACAACGGTCCTGGGGTGGATCCCACGGTGCGGCCGCATCTCTTCACGCCCTTCTATACGAGCAAGTCGCGCGGGACCGGCCTGGGGCTGAGCAACGTTAAGCGGATTGTGGAGGCCCACTCCGGAGAAGTGCAGGTCCGTAGCCGCAGAGGCAGAGGTGCGACATTTCTGATGAGGCTGCCATGCATCAGGTGAGAACAATTCTGGTCATTGATGACGAGGCGTCTATCCGGGAATCGCTCGAGATGTTCCTCAGAGAGAAGGGCCTCGTAGTTTACACTGCAAGCACAGGAGCTGAAGGCTTACAGCTGTGGAATGACCACGATCCCCAGGTAGTAATTCTCGACATCAGGCTACCCGACCTTTCAGGGTTGGAAGTCCTCAAGCAGATCAGCGCTGGTGATCCCGAGGTCAAGGTGATCATGATCACCGCGTACCACGACATGGAGACCACCATCGAAGCCATGCGTCACGGAGCTTACGACTACATCCATAAGCCTCTGGATGTGGATGAGCTCGATCGCGCCGTAACCATGAGCCGGCACATCGCGGCTGCATCACACCGCAATCCTCCTATCCTTCATCAGGATGATTCAGAAGAGGAATCGAGGTACCGCATTCTTGGGCGGACTCCCCAGATGCGCGACATCTTCAAGATGATTGGATTGCTTTCACGCAACAGGGCCACGGTCCTTATCGAGGGAGAAACGGGCACAGGGAAAGACCTGATAGCAAGGGTCATGCATGAGTCGTCGAATTTCAAGAAAGAACCGTTCGTAACTGTTGACTGCACCACCTTAGTCGACAGTCTCACGGAATCGGAGCTCTTCGGTCATGCTCGGGGCGCCTTTACAGGAGCGGTGGAAGCGAAGCGAGGGCGATTGGAGCTTGCCGGAGAAGGCACTGTCTTCTTCGACGAGATTGGAGAGTTGCCGCTGCTCATTCAAGCTAAGCTCCTGCGCTTTCTGGAGAATCGTGAGTTCACTCGCGTGGGCGGAACGCAGATGCGACGGTGCTCGGCCCGAATCATCGCAGCGACGAACCGAGATCTGGATGATCTGGCGCGAAAGGGTCGCTTCCGCCAGGACTTGCTCTACAGGCTCAAGGTAATCTGCATTCATGTGCCGCCTCTGCGCGAGCGAAGGAAAGATATACCCGACTTAGTAAAATGCTTCATAGCGGGCATTAACCGTGAGCTGCACACCAAGGTCACTCGCGTCGAAAACGAGGCGATGCAGATTCTCTTCCGGCACTCCTGGCCGGGCAATTTGCGAGAGCTCAAGAATGTCCTCACAAAAGCGGTCCTGCATTCCCGAGCCAACGTGTTGCTGGCGGACGCTGTTCAGGACGCGATCGCGAGTTCGCCTCCTGACCTTCCTGCGGCAGCAGGCTCGTTGACATTGGAGGAGATGGAAAAGCAGCACATCTTCAAGGCCATGGCCCACAGCCACGGGAACATCTCTGCGGCGGCGAGGGCTCTTGGAGTGTCCAGACCTACCTTGCGTAAGCGCCTCAAGCGCTACGACGTGTACCGATCCGAAAGCCAAAAAGGTGCATAGCTGGTAACCGGCTTTCCATAGTTGGAAAGGATCGTTCCACTCCTCGGCGCATCGCATGAACGTCGCTGAAGTGGACCGGACATCTTTCACGGCTCTGGGACCGCCCTAGACTCAGTATGTAACGAAAATTCCCACTTGGCACGCCATTTGCCTATTGAGTCAACGATTCATACCGAAAAAAGGGGTGCCGCAAAGCAGCGGTTTCCCGTCCACCATATACTACTTGGACCTCACCGTCATAAACGGGGGATTGAAAAGTCTCAGTCCTAAGACACCGCGTGAAATAGGGCAACATGCCCTCTCGGGCTGTCGGAGGTCACCGTTGAGGACATGAGAGCAGCCTTGTCGTTTGGGCTTAGCGAGCAGATGGAGCGCAGTGGTTAACCAAACCTTTCCATTGTGGACTGAAGAACAAACTTGGCAACAATCATCATCACAAAGGAGTGAAGAGATGAACGTCAAGTGGAAGGCCCTGGCTTTCTTCGTGGCTGTCGCGGCCTTTGCCGCGCTCACATTTTCTCCGGCCCTAGCTCAGAAGCCCATCGTCATCGGCTGTCCGCTTGCAACAGCCTTTCTCTACGGCTGGGACGCTGAACGAGGAATCAAGCTCGCGGTGGAAGAGATCAACGCGGCAGGCGGCGTAAAGGTCGGCAACGAGAAACGGCCGTTCGCGGTGGAAGTGATCGACACACGCGACCTGGAGCCTGGAGTTCCTGTGACGGAAGCGCTCCTCGCCGTGGAGAAACTCATTCTGGAGAAAAAGGTCAATTTCATCGTCGGCGGTCCGGTGCGTTCAGAAGCCGCCGTGGCAGCCATGCCTCTCCTGTCCAAGCACAAGGTGGTTTCAATACTCTCCACCGGCGCGCTCACACCAAAGTACCATCATACGGTTTTCGGAGACCCGGAGAAGTACAAGTATTGCTTCCGGATCACAGGAGAGGCAGTCTGGATGGTCAAGGGCGAGATTATTCCGTGCCTGGACGCTATTCAGAAGGATTTCGGACTGAACAGACTCTTCATCATGGTCCAGGATGTGGCCCATGCCCGCACTGGTGGTGTCATGCTGGCTAAGGCCATGGGCGAGAAGGGCTGGACTGTGCTTGGCGAGCCGGTGGTCTTTCCTACCGGCACCACCGACTACTCCATGGCCTTGCTCCAAGCAAAAAAGCAGAACGCACAGGTGATCATAATCTGGATGGACATGCCGGAGACTGCTATACTGCTTAAACAGTGGCATGATATGAAGGTCCCCGCCCTCCCGTTCGGCACGATCATCGCTGCCGCGGAGCAGCCAGGTTTCTGGGCCGCCACTGATGGAAAAGGCGAGTACTGCCTGGCAAACGTGGTCAACGCGGGGAATGCGCCGTGCAATGCCACGCCGTGGACCATGAAGTTCGTCAATGCTTATCAGAAGAAGTATGGCCTCGAACCCGAAGGGTACGGCACTTCCTCCAGCTATATGGCGGTTTATGTTCTGAAGGACGCCATTGAACGCGCAGATAGCACGGACCCGGACAAAGTGGTCACTGCCCTCAAGAACACGGACATGACGGGAGTATACGGCCGTATTCGATTCGATCCCAAGAGCAACCAGATCATCCCGAGCCAGGATCCGGAAAAAGGCGCGGTGGGAACAATATTCCAATGGCAGGCAGGAAAGCGCGTGGTGGTTTTTCCGCCCAAGATCGCTGTGGGTAAGATCCTGCTCCCGCCCTGGATGGAAAAGAAATAGTTGAGTGCCGATTCCGGTTGAGCGCGTGCGAACGCTGCCGGGAGGGCAACCTTAGGTAAGCGGCTTAAGCGCTACGATGTGTAACGATCCGAAGGCGCAGAAGGTGGATAGCTGGTAACCGGCTTTCCATCGATGGAAAGGGTCGTTCCACATCCGGGCACATCATGAAAACATCGGTGAGGCAGGCGGGACATCATTCACGGCCGTGGGGCTGTCCTTAAATGGGCGTTGCGCAGCATGTCTTCGGTTGGCACGCCATTTGCCTATGGCAACGTCGATTCAAAGGGGTACAAGGGGTTATCTTTTAGAGCAGGAGCTTCACGAAAGAATGCCCCATATCAAGACGCTTGAAGAAATCCGGAAGGAGCATATCCAGCAAGTGCTTCGCTCAACGGGAGGAGATGTGGAGCAAGCCTGCCGAGTCTTGGGGATATCGCTCACCGAGTTGCGCCGTAGGATGAAAGAATACGGTCTTTCGCTTGAACGGGGGATTGAAAAGTCTCAATCTTGAGACACCGCGTGAAATAGGGCAACTTGTCCGCACGAGCTCTCGGGGGGCGCTGTTGACGATATGAGAGCGGCCTCGCTGTTAGGGCTCGGCGGGCAGATGGAGCGCAGTGGTTAACCAAACCTTAGCATTGTCCACGGACGAAGAAACTTGGCCAAAATCATCATCACAAAGGAGTGAAGACATGAACGTCAAGTGGAAGATCCTGGCTTTCATCCTGGCTATTGCGGCCATTGCCGCGCTTTCGCTCTCTCCGGCCCTAGCTCAGAAGCCCATTGTCATCGGCTGTCCGCTTGCAACAGCCTTCCTCTACGGCTGGGACGCTGAACGAGCCATCAAGCTTGCAGTGGAAGAGATTAATGCAGCAGGCGGCGTAAAGGTCGGCAACGAGAAACGGCCCTTTGCAGTGGAAGTAATCGACACTCGCGACCTGGAGCCCGGAGTTCCTGTGACAGAAGCGCTCCTGGGAGTGGAGAGACTCATTTTGGAGAAGAAGGTCAATTACATCGTTGGCGGTCCGGTGCGGTCTGAAGCCGCTCTGGCGGCCATGCCCCTCCTCTCCAAACACAAGATGATTTCCATACTGACCACCGGCGTGCTCACACCCAAATACCATGCGACAGTGGCCGAAGATCCGGAGAAGTACAAATACTGCTTCCGTATCACAGGAGAGGCGGGCTGGATGGTGAAGGGTGAGATTATTCCGTGCCTGGACGCCATTCAGAAGGATTTCGGACTGAACAGGCTCTTCATCATGGTCCAGGACGTGGCCCATGCCCGCGCGGGCGGCGGCATCCTGGCCAAAGCCATGGCTGCCAAGGGTTGGACCGTGCTAGGTGAGCCCGTGGTCTTTCCCACCGGCACCACGGACTTTTCTATGGCCCTCCTCGAAGCCAAGAAACAAAACGCGCAGGTGATGATCATCTGGATGGACATGCCCGAGACTGCGATTCTGCTCAAACAATGGCATGACATGAAGGTTCCCGCACTCCCGTTCGGCACGATCATTGCCGCAGCCGAGCAGCCCGGCTTCTGGAAGGCTACCGATGGCAAAGGCCAGTACTGCTTGGCAAACGTGGTGAACGCGGGGAATGCTCCATCCAAGGCTTCGCCGTGGACTATGAAGTTCGTGGACGCTTACCAGAAGAAGTACGGCCTTGAACCTGAGGGCTACGGCACGTCCTCAAGCTATATGGCGGTCTATGTTCTGAAGGACGCCATCGAACGCGCAGGGAGCATGGACCCGGACAAAGTGGTCGATGCCCTGAAGAAGACCGACATGATGGGGGTTTACGGCCGCATCAAATTCGATCCAAAGAGCAACCAGATAATTCCGAGCCTGGATCCTGCAGAAGGAGCCGTGGGAACCATCTTCCAATGGCAGGCTGGCAAACGAGTGGTGGTCTTCCCGCCCAAGATTGCTGTGGGCAAGATCCTGCTCCCGCCCTGGATGGAAAAGAAATAGGTTGGGAATTTCTCCGAGACTATCTGAGAAATCCGGTCGGATCACGGCGTAGGGGCGCAATTCATCACGCGGGATAAGCCTAAGCGTGATGGAACCCGCCCCTGCTCGGCTGGGGCTCAGCTTCCGATAGGACCCGTTTTGCCTTTGTCCTCAATGGCCCCACCTCTCGCCTGTCCGCGCTAGGATTCATTGACTGACCAAGAGGCCGGTTCATGGAGATCGTAATCTACGGGATTATCAACAGCATCACGTTAACTCTCATGGCATTGGGATTCACGCTGGTTTACGGCGTGAGCCGTCTGCCGAACTTCGCCCACGGGGCCCTGTACGTGCTGACAGGGTATTTGGCCTGGCTTCTCCTCAACAGAGTCGGTCTGTACTACCCGTTGGCCATTATCGGAGCGCTGGCACTCACGGGCATCATCGGCGCGGCCATGTACTACTTTGTGCTGGTGCGGATACGCGGGATGCCCATATCCGAGATCATAGCGTCGTACGCCATTGGCTTGGCCATTCTGGAAGGGCTTCGCTGGGGTGGCCTCAAGGGCGGGACGTTCACCTTACCTCCTTTTATCGAGGGAAGCACACAGCTCTTCGGCGTTTCGGTAGATTACCAGCGTTTGATCGTAGTGGCTGCGGGGTTGTTGCTCATTGGCTGCTTGTGGCTCTTTGTGACCAGGACAAAGCTGGGACTGGCCCTCAAAGGGATCGCCCAGGATGAACGTGCGGCCCTGACCCTGGGCATCGATTCGGATCGCATGGCCATCGTGTCTATGGCCCTTGGATCGGTGCTTGCCGGGGTTGCAGCTTTGGTGCTTTTTCCGCTGGGGAGCATTGTGGTTGAGGCCGGTTATCAGGTGCTCATCATGGCGGTAGCTGTATGTATCGTGGGAGGCCTGGGGAGCTGGAACGGCGCAATCCTCGCGTCGTTTCTCATCGGGTTTGCCCAGATTCTCACGGTCTCATTCATCGCTACCCACTATCAGGTGGTGGTGGCTATCGTGGCGATCATTGTCACCCTTATTTCTCGGCCCAGCGGTCTGTTCGGGCGTCAAAAGGAACTAGAGGAGCGGGTCTGAAATGGCCGAAGCAACCAAAGATCGACGCAAAGAGAGGCTGGACCGCGGCATCAAGGTGCGTACGGACAGCGTGTATGCGATCTCACATTGGCAGGAAATGACGTACATGCTGGCCCCGCGCCTCGTGTTCATTCTGGGGCTCTTGGCGCTCCCGCTTGTTCTCTCCTTTTTCCCCTATTGGCAGCGGGTAATCTCGATCGTATGTATTTATGCGCTGCTCGCAGTGGGTTTTGACTTCCTGGCGAATCACGTGGGTCTAGTGTCGCTGGGCGGGGGCTTTTACGTTGGTGTGGGCGCGTACATGGCCGCGCTCCTCAATCTTAAGTTCGGCCTTCCCCCGGCAGTCACTGTGCCCATTGCGACTCTTGCGGGCGGCGCGTTGTGCACGCTGCTTTTCTTGCCCTGTCTGCCGCTGAGAGGCGTGTATTTCGCTATTGTGAGCCTCATGTTTCCCTTGCTTGCGGGGCGCATTATAGAAGCGCTGGACATTTTCGGGGGAACTGACGGGCTCCTGGGAGTGGAGAGTTTCGGCAATCCCTGGATTGAACGTTATCTTCTGGTCGGGAGTGTGTTGGTGGCGGTCTTCGTCCTCCGGCGTTTGCTCATCGAGGATGTGGGGCTCGTCTTCCGCGGGGTCAAGGACAACGATCAGGCGGTGAAGGCATCAGCGATCAACATCACCGTGTACAAGGCACTCGGGGTGTATATCGCTTCCACGCTGGGTTGTCTCGGAGGAGCATGTCTCACTCACATCTATATGTGGGCGGGCTTGTCCCAGTTCGCGCTCGATTACTCGATTATCCCCATAGCGGCAACGGTGGTAGGGGGCGGCGGGACCTTGATCGGCTCGGTGCTCGGTTGTCTTATCCTGGTGCCGATCTCAGAAATGCTACGTGACTTCGGCACCCTGAGAATCGCGGTCTATGCGCTCATACTCACCGCGTTCATTGTGTACAAGAGTGAAG
>JBMOME010000069.1:0-2250 GCA_049323095.1 Thermodesulfobacteriota bacterium | reverse complement strand
CCTTGGCAGACACATACGCGTGGGAGTTCCCGTGGAAGCCGGTTCGGCGATAGCCCCGCTCGGCAAAGTAATGATACGGGAGCCCGTAGATCGCGGCTTCATCCGGGATGGTCCAGTGAAACCAAGTGTCAAACACCGCGCAATGCACTGCCGTGGGCATTCGGCGGACGCATTCTTCTATCCCGACTATCATTGCAGGATGATGCAGCGGAATCATTGGCGTCATACGCCTGATCTCATCAATCACGTCACGATCGATGCGAACTGCTTCTCGATATTTCCCACCGTGGCCGATGCGATGGGCCACCGCGGGGATCTCGTCCAGCGACGAAATCGGCCCCTGGCTCAAGAGTGTGGAAAAGACTTCATCCAGGGCTTCGCCGATGTCTCGTACCGGCAACTCTTTGCTCTGAGCGGGATTTGAATTGGTCCTAAACGTATGACGGCTCCCATCCAAGCCGATTCGCTCGATTTCGCCGGAAAAGAGGACTCGTTCACGGTCCATTTCGAACAGGGTGTACTTCATGGATGAGCTGCCGCTGTTAATCACCAGTATTTTCAATGTGTTCTCCATCATCGACCGATATCCGGCGTAAGGCCGGAGTGGACTTATCATATAACATGGGTATCATACGAAAAGCCCCGGTTGCTCGATCAAGGCCTGAAGGTGCTTCCGGCAACCGAGAAGTTTCTGGAAGAGTTTCCGGGGAGGCCCTTTTTGTGCAAAAAGGGCCTCCCCGCCCCGCGAAACGCGGGGCTCCCCAAAAACTCCCGGGTTGCGCAAGCGCCTTCGGCACTTGCGAGGACGATGACCTTGGTGGGACGCCATGCCGTGCAGCGGGTTGGTGCCTTCCTTCTTGCTATTTCGTATTTTGGATCATAATCCTGGGAATCATTGGTCGAGATAAGCTCATGGGCGAGAGTGAACGAGTAGATCAAGAAATTGCGGAAGTAACCAAGGCTTTGGTCGAAGCTGACTGCTTCGATCCCATTATATTTGACCAGGCTCAGGGCCCGGCTGCCGGCAGACCGCTTCGCGTCACCCAACTGGAAAGCGCCCTGAAGGCAGCCAAAGACGTTCATGCGCAGCTCCTTCGGATCTCCAATTTTCTGAGGAGCCGGGTCATCAATCGCGTCCTGGATATGGACCGATGGATCCAGGCTCCAGAACAGTATGACAAGCTGCGGTCACTGCTGGAACGGCTTCTGGCAGGCACGCAGGAATTCAAGCGCGAACCGGGATTCGTCGCGGTCTACGCCGACCTCCTGGCTGTATATTTTCTGGTCTTGTACCGGTGCGGAACCCCTGGCCGAGAAAGTGCCATCATTCGGCTAATGCTCAACAACTTGGCTCGCCGCAAGGCCGTTGAACTGAACCAGGCCCAGCTCACGGACGCTCTTAATGCCTTGGAACACGCGGTCACGATTGCCATCATTGCCAAACGATACGCAGTCTACGTTCTCGCAACACGAGGCTTGAACATCCTTTTCCGGCGAGAACTGGAATTCCGCACCTATGGCGATTCTCCGGAAACCCTCGCGCTCCAGCTCGTCAATATCCTTCTCAAGGAGGGGGTTAAGCTTACGGACGTCACGGACATAGTCTGTGCGGGCGGCGATCTGGGGACGTTACCGGACGGCATCTATGTGCTCAACGAGACGTTAAGAAACGAATCGCTCAAACGGCTCCAGAACAGCTCCATCAACCGTGGGGCGCTGGTCGCGTATGAACTGAAAGAAATCCTTGCAGAACAGCGAGGCCGCGACGGCATTCACGTTTCTCTAGCGAGTCCACTGTCGTTCACCACGCTGGAATCGCTAGTTACCGGTTCGTTCCTCAAAGCCGATTCCGAGGAACTGAGCCGCCAATTGCAGGGCTATGTAAAGGTAACGCCGCTCAAAGCGCAAGCAGCGCTCATTTCGGAAGCCGAACGAATCAGCCAGGAACGGCTTAATCTCCTTGTGATGAGCTTGGACGAGCTCTTCGCGTCCGTCGTGCGCAAAACCGGGCCGCGCATCGTCAGAGAGCTGGCGCAACAAGATGCGAACGAGATCCTCAGTAAGTTTGATTTCGACAAGATCATCGCAGCGCTCAACGAGGAAGGTTTCAAGATCCCGCCGCATTTTCGTCTAGCATCGAGGACCATCGGAACGGGCGTGAAAGAGATCTGCGAGCTGCTGATGATTATGGAAACCGGGAGGATTTCGCCTACCCTGACCGACTCGCTCAATCAGGTGGTCGATACGTAC
>JBMOME010000068.1:0-18760 GCA_049323095.1 Thermodesulfobacteriota bacterium | reverse complement strand
TCCGTCGGAAATCTTTTCCGCTTCGCGATACATCCGTTGAAGCGGGCCCGTAATCCGTCTCATGAACATGATCAGAACGATCAGGGTGACAACCGCTTGCACCCCGAACATGAGAAAAGCCTTACCCCGTAGAACGGCCATGTTCTTCCTTACCCCTTCCAAAGGGTCTGGCGATGCGGATGATGTAATCTGCTGGGAAGGCAAGGGTTCGGGAGTAGCGACGCTTATGGCCCATATGAATTCAACGGTTATCAAGAGGGAGGCCGCAGCTATCAGCCCGAAATAGGAGAGCATTTTGCGCTCCAAGCTCGATTGCTTCTTCATGCAAAGGCTCCTTTGAATCCCGAAAGGCTTCGCTGCAATTTGCCTGGAAATCTTTCACTCTCAATACAAGAGGCAGCTTTCACTTGGTGCCACGGATGTGTCCCGTCCAGCGGGACTCATCCGTGCACGGACGAGCCTACCGGCACGTCCGTGGCACCAATTGTACGAGAGTGTTTTCGCGTTTCGTTGTGATTGACGGATCATGATCGTTTGTCGGGAAAAAGGACGGCTTATTGCCAACGGGAAAGGAGTGAATGGCTTTCCCATAGCACCCCTAAGGCGTCCTGCTCGTTGTGAGGCGGCCGACAAGCACCCTTGGGCGCAGTGTCGGACGGAAGGCCTACCCGGACGCTTTCGCCTCGCGTAATCTGCCCATCTCGTTGATTGCGTGATTCGCGATATCGCTCATGCGAAGGACCCCAATCACTTGCGACGATTCGGTCACTAAGAGCGAAGGATGATTGTACGCAAGCATCCTGTGAATGACTTCCCCGAACGAAGCCTCTTTTGACATGTATTCGCTCTCTGACGGCTTCCTCATCACTTCTGTGATCTTGAGCTTAGAGGCATTCAAACAGAGCTCGGGAAATGGATCAGCCCAAAGTCCGTACTTCTCGCGGACCGAATCCCAGAATTCCTTGGGCGCGCTGGCGCCGGAAAGCGCTCTCAAGCCTCCCAGTTGCTTGTATCCAGGCTCCATAGCTTCCAGGAGTTCGAAGTGCCTCACGGTACCGACGATTTGAATGTCCTCATCATGGACAAGGATCAGTCGGGGGCGATAGTCCCATCGCTGATAAAGGAGCCGCGTGGCCTCCATCGCCACCACTGCGTCGTACAATGTCTCGTCTTGAGAAACGGTCGCGCATTGCGACAGAGGGATAATGAAATCCCCTGGTTGCACCTCCGACATGGTGACCCCCTAGGAATTGTAGCGTCGTTGCGACCCATTTTAGCATTTTGTTCCGGATGCGCTTATTCTTTTGTCGAAAATCAAGCAGTGAATCCATCGGGTGCGTCTCGGCATCTATATTGCCGTGAAGGTGGATTCATAAAGGATAGGAGGGTGTTACGAGAGGAAAGAGTATATGGAAGCTGACTTAGTGATCGGGTCCGCGCTGCTGGCCATTGCATGGGGCCTCGGAACCTTCATGGTATTTGGATGGGTGGCCGCAATGAGACCTCGTGGAAGGGCTTCTCCACACGCTCACTCAAGTGCGGCAATGGAACTCGCTGCCGCACAATGCGTGTACGATTGTTTGATATGGTTTCAAGAAGATCCGGATTTGGTTGGCTATTGCGGCCAGGCCTGTGGCATCGGCAAAAAATAAGGCGAACTCGCTCTAGAATAATGGGCTCGTACCGCGACGAAAAAACAACGTTGCCCTAAACCACTATTGCTTGTCTGCCTTAGGGGCGGGAGGTTTCTGTTCTTCCTTCTCAAGGCTCTCCAGTAAATCCCGATCCTTGAGATCTTTGTCATAGATCTCTATGAGTTTTTCTTTATTGGCTAGATCGGTCACCTCGTAGAGGAAGGGCGCGTTATCTCCAGGCCCGTAAACGAACATCTCCCTGTCCTTCATCTGGATCCGTCCGGAGGGTTCCTTTGACACGTTAAACCTGGCCAGGAGCGCGTCTCTGATGCCCGTGGCTGCTTCTCCTGCGTCGTCCTTCAACGCCAAGCGAATAAGGTAGAGTTGATCCTTACCCGTGAAATCAAATTCCACACGTTTGAAGTACTGACTCCTTGCCGGCTTCCAGGTAATGCGTTTCCAATCCTTCGTACTTGGAGTCTCCCCGACAGAATGCTCGCCCGCGGGTTTGATTCTTTCCATGACCCACGCGGAAGGCACAGCCATTTTGATGTCCGCAATTTCAGGCGGAAGCGCATCCTGCCCTGCAACAACCTTTGGCATGACAAATGCCGCGATAAACATGACGATCAAGAGAAGACCGCGAATACCTAAAGACGGCGAGCTACTCATGGTGCAGATTCCTCGTTGGATCGCCGATCGATAGATGATCAAAAAGATCGGCGCATCAAGCGCGGCGGTTAGAGCGGCGGTTTCAATCTGACTCCCTTCCGGTCAGGGCGGTTCGCGGAAACGAGCTCTTCCAGGACCTTTGGTAGGGCCAGGTTGAGGTACTGCTCGGGTATTCGCTTGTTTTCAAAGACGAGCAAAGGCGTTCCAGCCAGTTTCAACTCCTGGCCCTGCTTTACGTCCTTTTCCAACCGCCTGTCCGCTGGTGAGCCTTCCTTGAGCAGTTCTTGGAAGCGGGCACGGTCCAAATTGAGCTTTGACGCGAAATCGAGCCACGGCGACTTGTTAAAGAGTTTTTGGTTCTTGAAGAGCAGCTCCGCGTACGCGAGGAACGCCTGGTTTCCGCCCAAAAGGTAAGCAGCCTGAGCGGCTCTTGCGGCCTGGCATCCCATAGGATGCAAGTTGGTGAGAATGAAGTTATTACACTCGGTCGAGAGCGGATAGGTCTTGTAGACCAACTTGAGCTCATGTTTGTTTCTGTCTACCAATTGACGAAACAGGTGCTCGTGCTTCGCGCAGGCCGGACAAGCGAAATCAGTAAAGACTATCAGAGGGAAGGGGGCTGCGGGATCTCCGAATACGGGGTCCTCCGGCGAAATGGACACGTCCACTGAGGGAGAGGCTTTCAGGAGCGCCATAGTGACTGCAGGATTGCCGATCAACTCTTCGTACTTGGACGTTCTGTCCTGGACGGTTAGCGCCTGCTCCACCATCCCGGACACGAAGAAAGTCAGCAACGAAATTAGAACCCCTCCGGCCACAAAATAGATTCTCTCGGCCAAGGAGGAAATTTCCGGCAGCAGGAAGTCCTCTCGCTTCCTAATCGCAACTACCATCAGGATCGCTACTGAAGCAAAATTGACTGCGTGCACCACCAAACACCAGGGGCACACATTGTCGACCTCATAAGCCATCAGATAGAGGAAGTAGAAGCTCACGCCCAGCGCGGTGAAGAAATAGAGAACAAGGAATATCCACGCGACCTTCCTCATCCGCTGATTGATCAGGGCATTCACCGTGCACCAGAGAACGAAAACGAATCCCATGAGTCCCAGCGAGGACGATGGCACATAACTTATCACGACCGCGTATTCGCTCAGGAGAATCGCGTCGCAATTGATCGCTCCTTGGGCCCTGCACAAGGCCGATTCAGGCACGCCACCGGTCTGAGAAAAGAGCAAAATGTGACGATAGGTCAGGAATGCGGTCGCAAAGACTCCTACCAGCGCCAGAACCAGAAGGGCTATCAGAGGCCACGGTCCAACAAAGTACGGGTTGCCGGAGGGAGGCGGAGCAGAGGCCGATTCCTCTGATCCAGTACACCCGCGAGCTCTTCGGAGTATCGACCAAGTACGAGAGGCTGAACTGTTGCTCGATTGCATGACGTTCCGCATCCTTACGAGTGAATCAAACCGCTCTCGATATTAGTGAGAAAGGTTCGGCGAGGTCAAGCGACCGAATACTTGCTGTTGCACCCCGAGGCCGTTGGCTTTGTTCGGATCTGCGTCCATCTGCGTAATCTGCGGATCATTGCACCCCCGGGCCGTTGGCTTTGTTGTTGGTCCGAGCTTCTGCGCGGGAATTGCGCTGGTACAAATCTACCCAACGGTTGTGCTCCTTGAGGGTTGATGAAAACTGGTGCGTACCGTCGTTCTTTGCCACGAAATAGAGATAATCCACGTCCGCGGGCTGCACGGCCGCTGTGAGCGAGTCCTTGCCCGGGTTGGCTATGGGGCCTGGAGGAAGCCCCGCGTGTTGGTACGTATTGTATGAATGGGGGTTATCCAGATCGCGGCGCGTGATCCGTGAGCCCATTGCTTTGATGCCATAAATCACCGTCGGATCGCACTGGAGACGCATTCCCTTCTGGAGTCGATTATGAAAGACTGCCGACACGAACGCGTGTTCGGATTGCCTTGCCTCCTTCTCGATGAGCGAGGCGAGCGTTACCACATCCTTTGTCTTCCACTTGTGGGCTTCTGCGATGGGTCGAACCTCTTTGTCGTACACTTCGTAGAATCGTTTGACCATCCTGCGTACGAGCAGCTTGCCATCCTTCTTTTCCGAGGGACGGATGAAATATGTGTCAGGGAACAGATATCCTTCCAGGGAATCTCCCTCTACGCCTAGCTCCTTCAGGGTAAGCTTGTCTTGAGCCATGTTCAGGAAATCGCTGCGGGACATCACTCCGGATTGCTGAAACAGATCCGCCACCTGATAGATATTGTACCCTTCAGGCACGGTGAATGTGAACATCAGGGTCTTGCCCGAAATGAGCAGGTCCAACACGTCTCCTGCGTCGGACCCTGTCTTCACGCTATATTCTCCTGCCTGTATCTTTCGCTGCTCGCCGCGGATAGCTGCCACGATCTTGAACACGAGCCTACTGGAAATCACCCCTTGTTCCTCCAGCAGCGCAGCCACCTGGGACAGAGAGGCGCCCTTGGGAATGGACACGATTACTTCCTGTCGGGGCCTGACCTTTGGCGTTCGGCTGGAAGCCGCGAGATCTTCCAAAATCGCGGGCAAGCGACTGTAAGCCGCGTAACCCGCGACCACGATTCCGGCCAACAATGCTAGGATGGCCACGCCCTTGAGTACGCTGAAGAAAGATATTCTCATGAGATGGCGAGGCCTCCTCTCTTCTTGTCCAGATAGCCCTGAAGAATGATCACCGCAGCCACCTTGTCTATCACCTTGCGGCGCTTCGCTCGGCTCATGTCAGCCTCCAGCAGGACGCGTTCCGCCGCCACTGTAGAAAGCCGTTCGTCCCATTCGCGTACCGGCAGTCCTACCCGAGCGGTAATCTCCGCCATGAACCGCCTCACCTTCTGTGCCTGAGGGCCTTCCGAGCCGTCCATATTATATGGGACACCCACCACGATTTCGGTGACCATGTATTCTTTGACTAACGATGCAATGCGCTCCAGGTCCTTCTCCGAACCCTTGCACTCCACAACAGCCACCGACTGAGCAGTGATGCCCAGTGGATCGCTCACCGCTACGCCAATGCGCTTTGTTCCTATATCAAGACCGAGAATCCTCACAATGCCTGCCGACGTTGGCGATTGAACCGGATTGTTCGGCACCGGCCGCAACTGGAAAAGGTTATTAATGAAAATTGCGCGCTATGTCAAGCCGGCCTTTGAATGAGCCCTGCGAAGGATTTTTGTTGCATCCGGCCGCCATGTTTCTTATTCTTGACCCGAGAGGGTGTCACTTCTTGACCGAGCCGAAGCGTCTGGTACCTGATCTTGAGCCGCTTTCGCGCCCGAACAAGCGCCCCACAAGCAGGGATTGACCGAAACGCCTTGAGATATGTGCGCAGAAGGACTCTTCCCGGTCGCGTCGCGTCGAGACGCAGGGGGAGAAAGTCCTCGACCTTGTCGCCAGTAGCCGTAGGTCGGATTGAGTCCCGCATTCTGGGCGGGACGAAATCCGACATCATGCCCAATGCAAGATGTCGGGTTTCGCTGGACTCAACCCGACCTACCCGTACTCATTGTTTGATGGCGCACCGGTATGGAGTATCGCCGCGACCCCTGAGTTGCGCTATTCCCCGCGTCAGCCTGGGCTGATGCGGAGTTGGGGAATCGAGGTCTGAACGGGACCGGAGGAACGGATGGACATTATTCCCCAGATTATCGTGAGCGGTTTGGCGGCCGGCGGGGTATACGGGCTAGTGGCTTTGGGATTCGTGCTCATTTACAAGGCCACGAGCATCCTCAACCTGGCCACAGGGGAATTCATGACCCTGGGCGCGTTTGTCTGCCTCACCGTTATGACCCAGGTACACGTCCCGTTTTCTCTCGCGATGGTGGCCACCCTCGTTTTCGCGGCTCTTCTGGGAATAGTGCTGGAGCGGATCCTTCTCAGACCGCTGATCGGCGAACCCATTATCTCGGTCATCATGGTGACCATAGGGCTGGCAAGCATACTCAAGGGGTTGACCCACATAATCTGGTCGCCCGAACATCGAGCTTTCCCACCAATCTTCCCTCCTGAACCACTCGACCTCGGTTTCGCCATTGTCCCATCAGGCCTTTTGTGGGGCTTCATCTCCGCTATGGTCTGTATGGCTTTCTTTACCGCGGTTTTTCGGTACACCCGGATGGGACTTGCCATGAGAGCAACCGCAAGCAATCAGCAGGCGGCCCTTTCCATGGGTATCAGCGTGAAGGGAGTATTCGCGCTCTCTTGGAGCTTAGCAGCCATAACCGCGGCCATCGGTGGCGTCATCATCGGCAACATAAGCGGAATCAGCATCTACCTCGGCAATATCGGCCTCAAGGTTCTCTCCGTGATCATCCTGGGAGGACTGGACAGCATTGTCGGAGCGATTCTCGGAGGATTTATTATAGGAATTCTGGAGAACCTCGCCGGGGTGTACCTTGGCAGCGGCACTAAGGAAGTGGTTCCTTTTGTCATCCTGGTAATCATTATCATGATCCGGCCGTACGGCATGTTCGGCAAAGAAATCATCGAACGGGTCTGATCCATCCCGCGATCGGACCTCTTGGCGATTTCGAGCTCCGGGTTGGAGATTCCGTAGGCAAGGTGTGGAATGCGCTGCGGTGATTTCAAAGAATCGTACCTCGAGGACGAGAAGATCTTCCAGTCACTCTTTGTGAAAGTTTGGCTCGGGATCCTTCTTGTCGTGCTGGTGACGTTGCCTCTGTTTGCCAGTGATTACGTGATGTACGTGGCCAACCAAATCGGTTTCGCAGTTATTGCCGCGGTCGGCCTGAACCTGCTCACAGGCTGTACTGGGCAAATTTCCCTGGGTCATGCAGCGTTCATCGGAGTGGGCGGGTACGCTACCGCGGTCTTTATTACACGTTTTGGGATCCCATTCTGGTTCGCTCTGCCGCTTGCGGGTCTGCTTTCAGCGGGCGTCGGCATGGTGATCGGCATCCCGTCGCTCCGCGTGAAAGGGCTTTATCTCTGCATTGCAACATTGGCGGCCCAATTTATCCTTGAATACGTCTTTGTGAACTGGGAAGCGGTGACGCAAGGGATTCGAGGCATCAACGTGCCGCCTCCCCGGATCGGAAGCTTCGTCTTTGCCACCGAGAAAAGCTTCTATTACCTCACGCTGGTTGTCATGGTGGCAGCGATAGGTTTCGCGCGGAATGTCCTGCGCACGAAATGGGGCAGAGCCTTCGTAGCCATACGGGACCGGGACCTGGCCGCTGAGATGATGGGCATCAATCTGTTCCGGTACAAGTTGATCGCTTTTGCGCTAAGCTCCTTCTATGCCGGAGTCGCCGGCGGGCTGTGGGTCAGCTTCATGAAGATTGTGACGCCGGAGCACTTCCCGTTCTCCAGATCGATCGAATACCTGGCCATGATCATCGTGGGAGGCCTGGGTAGCATCCTCGGGTCCATATTGGGCGCGATCTTCATGGTGCTGGTCCCCGAGCTTCTCAATGTGGGCACGGGACCGCTCAAGGGTCTCTTTCCCGATTTGGCCCAGATCTTTATCCCGATGAAAGAAGTGATATTCGGCGCCCTGATCGTAGGGTTTCTCATTTTCGAGCCGCACGGGCTCGCAGAAATATGGCATCGGATTAAGAACTTTTTCTCCTTGTGGCCGTTTTCTTATTGAACCCAAGGCCGCGAGTAGGCAAGCATGTGCTCGCCGCGTGAAAAGGGCTTTGGCATCAACCGACAACGTTCAGAGTGGGCAGCTCGCTCTTCCCACTGTGAAGCCCGAAAGGAGGTTCGAAAGATGAAAGGGAGGCTATTGAGTCTGGCGATCTTGGGTCTGTGCATCAGCCTCGTTGTGGGGCTCTACCTGCCCGCATTCGCGCAGGACGTGATCAAGATCGGAGCGGTGCAGCCCATCACCGGGCGGTTCTCGTTTGCAGGAGTCAACATCGATGCGGGCCTCAAGGATGCCCTGATGATGGCGAACGAAGCCGGCGGCATCAACGGCAAGAAAATCCAGTACATTATGGAAGACGGCGAGTACAAGATGGACGCGGCCACCGCGGCCTTCAAGAGGATCATGTCCAGGGACAATCCCATCATTATGTACGGCGAGAGCACCGGTCTGGGTAAGGCCATGGCGCCGGAAATCAAGGATCGATACAAAATTCTGTACAGCTCCACGTCGTTTTCAGGCGAGCTTGCCGATGTGAAGGCCAATCCCTACGTCTTTGTGCCCGGACCCACGTATGCGGACCAGTTTGGTATCCTGCTCAAGCACATTGCTAAGGAAAAGCCTGGCGCCAAGGTTGCATTCTTCTATAGCGACACGGAATTCGGAAAGGACCCGGTCCCGTACGGCAAAGAGATGTGCAAGAAGCTTAACCTCAATCTGGTGGCTGAAGAAGTCGCGAAAGTGGGCGATGTGGACGTGACTTCTCAGGTGCTGGATCTGAAGAGGAAGGAGCCGGATTATGTCATCTTTCAAGGATTCGTGACCTCGCCCGTCCCCACGGTAATCAAGCAGTGCAAGGACTTCGGCATGAAGGCCAAGTACATGGGGACCTTCTGGGGCATGGACAAGATGATGCTCGACCAACTCGGACCGCTGGCAGAAGGTTACCTCGGCGTGAATCCCTATAATTACTGGTGGGCGGAAGAGATCCCCATGATCAAGAAGATCCGGGAATACACCAAGAAGACCTACCCGAGCGTTGAATATCGGCCCAATTCGTATTTTCAAGGCTTTGTCACCGGCTTGATTTTTGTCGAATGCCTTAAGGCCGCGGACAAGGCCGGCCAGCTCAACGGCGACGGCCTGGTTAAGGCTCTCCAGGCGATTAAGAACATGGACACGGGCGGCCTGACCGCACCACTGACGTGGAGAGACAACAAGTTCCCCGTGGCGAGGGTTTGGAAAGCCAACGTGGCCAAGAAGATCTACGAGCCCGCGTCTGACTGGATGGAGATTGAATAGAAGCGATTGTTGGTGGATCAAGTCTGCGCTTGACCCACCAGCCTCACTCCAAAATCCCCCCAGCCCCCCTTTAACAAAGGGGGGTTACCCGAGCCCCCATTATAAAGGGGGTATGCGATGTCTTTCCCCCTTTTCTAAAGGGGGATACAGGGGGATTTTCGAGAACTTGGGTAGGAGTTGGTAAGCGAAGCGAACCGCATCGGTCGCGGCTTTTCGCCGAGCGATGCGATTTCCGCACTAAGCGCGAGCTTACCGAACCCTGCGGGGCTGACACGCCTCTGCCTCGGGCCGGCAGAGCGTGCCCCGGACCTGATCCGAGGGACGCCGGCCCCTACCCAGACCATTATGGATTCCGGTATTGCTTGAACCGATTATTCGGCTTGAAAGACCGCTTTTTTTTCTAGTCAAGAAATGCGTGTAACAAGGATAACAGGACCTGCTAATGGCTGAGACACTCCCCCACCTCCTGATCGAGAACGCTCGAAAATTCGGGAATCAAAAGGTCGCCCTGCGGGAAAAGGAGTTTGGGATCTGGCAGTCTGTGCATTGGCAGGATTACTTGGACAATGTCCGAGACCTGGCACTAGGGCTGGTGTCCCTAGGGTACGAGCCGGGAGACAAGCTTGCGATCTTGGGAGATAATCGGCCGGAATGGCTCTATGGCGAATTAGCGATACAATGCCTGGGCGGAGCTTCAGTCGGCATATTTCCCGACAGCCATATCGAGCAAGTCCGTTACATCATTGATCATTCGGACGCGGTCTTCCTGATGGTCGAAGATCAGGAGCAGGCGGACAAGTTTTTGCAAATCAAGGACCAATGCCCCAAAGTCCGCCACGTCATTGTGGATGACATGAAAGGCATGCGGTACTACGACGATCCTCTGCTCATACCGCTCAAGACCGTACAGGAGAAGGGCCGAGAACTCGGTGTGAAAGAGCCCGGCTTGTTCGAGCGCTACGTTGAGAGCCTGGATCGGGAGACCGTCGCGATTCTCGCGTATACGTCGGGTACCACGGGGTTGCCCAAAGGCGCGATGCTGACCCATCGCAACATGCTCCAGATGGCTGAGAATCACGACCAGACCGACCCGGCGTACCCCGAAGACAACCATGTCTCGTTCTTGCCGCTCCCGTGGGTGGGAGAGCAAATGACTGCGGTGTCGTGGAACCTGTACAAGGGCTTTACCGTCAACTTTCCCGAGAAAGTGGAGACCGTCCCGGAGAACATTCGTGAGATCGGGCCAGAGATACTCTTCGCGCCTCCACGGTACTGGGAGAAGGTTTGTTCCGATATCCAGGTAAAGATTCAGGACGCGGTCTGGATCAAGCGCCTCTTCTACAAGCTTTGTATGCCCCTCGGCTACAAATTGGCCGACTACAGGCTTGCAAACAGATCTTCCTGGTACCTTGATTTGTTAGAATGGCTCGGTTATCTGCTCATGTTCCGCTCTTTGAAGAACTACTTCGGCATGGGCAATTTGCGCAACGTTTATACGGGCGGAGCCGCCTTGGGACCGGAAATCTTCAATCTCTTCCAGGCCTTGGGCGTCAACATCAAGCAGGTGTACGGACAGACCGAGACAGCCGGGATAGCTGTTGGACACCGTAACGGCCGCATAAAGCTTACCACGGTTGGTGAGCCTATTCCGGGAATGGAGATCCGCATATCAGACTCAGGAGAGATCCTTACCCGAGGTCCCACGGTCTTTGCCGGGTATTACAAGAACGAGGAAGCCACTCATAAGGCATTCGTCGATGGATGGCTTAAAACGGGAGACCAGGGGCTTCTGGACGAAGACGGCCATCTCGTCATGATCGATCGCATGAAGGATGTGATGGAACTTGCCGACGGCACGAAGTTCTCCCCCCAACTGATCGAAAACAAGCTCAAGTTCAGCATGTATATCTCCGAAGCGGTCGTCGTGGGCAAGAATAGGCCGTACGTTGCAGCCATGATCAACATGGACATGGCCAATGTGGGCAAGTGGGCTGAAAATCGCAATTTGACCTACACCACGTACACAGATCTCTCTCAAAAGGATGAGGTTTACGACCTGATCGCGGGCGAGGTTGCGGAAGCCAATCGGTCGCTTCCCAAGGCCGCACGGGTGAACAAGTTCGTCATGCTCCATAAAGAACTGGATGCGGATGACGATGAAATGACCAGGACACGAAAGGTTCGGAGGTCCTTCGTTGAAGAGCGTTATTCGCAGCTTGTGGAAGCGCTTTACGGCGACAGGGAAAGACTCCAGGTGGCCTCCGACGTTCGGTACCGGGACGGTAAGGGATTCCGGATGGAAACCAAGGTCCAAATACGGACCGTTCCGGAAGCGTAGGGGCGCAAGGCGCTCGAAAAGCCAGGAGCCTTGGGAGGAGTTGCCGGGGAGGGCGTCCAAATCCCCCCAGCCCCCCTTTACAAAAGGGGGGGTTACGCGAACGCCCCTTCAATAAAGGGGAGATTCCACAGACTCCCCCTTTTCTAAAGGGGGATACAGGGGGATTTTCCCGTGCAAGCGCTTCCAGCGCTTGGGGCCTCTGTGCCACCCGGGGGCCGATGCTACCGTCCCGACCGCGAGCCGCATTTCGTTAGAGGGCAGTCATATGAACCCGACCAACCATTCCAACCAACCTAACCAAGCAGCGGATGAGCTGCTCAGGGTAGACGACATATCCCTGCGTTTCGGTGGAGTGAACGTCCTTGCGAACGTATCAACTTCGGTTGCTCAGGGTGAGATCTTCGCGATTATCGGTCCTAACGGCGCGGGAAAGACATGTCTGCTCAACTGCATTAATCGGTTCTATCAGCCTGTTTCAGGACGAATATATTTCGAAGGGCGAGACATCACGCCTCTGAGGCCACATCAGATCCCCGTGCTGGGTATTGCGCGAACTTTCCAGAATGTTGAGCTTTTCAAGGGCATGACGGTTATCGACAACATAAAACTCGGGCGCCACGTGCATCTGGACACAGGGCTCATCTCAGCCGGGTGCTATTTCGGTAAGGCACGGAAGACCGAGCTCGCGCTGCGCAAAGAGATCGAAGAACGGATCATCGACCTGCTCGAAATAGAGCACATTCGCAAGAAACGGGTAGGCACCCTCCCCTACGGCCTGCAGAAAAGGGTCGAGCTGGCGCGAGCTCTCGCCATGAAACCCAAGCTGCTGCTCCTGGACGAGCCCGTCACCGGCATGAACCTGGAAGAGACTGAAGACATCGCACGGTTCATTCTCGACATCCATGATGAATGGGGCGTTACCATCGTGCTGATCGAGCACGACATGGGAGTGGTCATGGATATTTCCGATCGGGTGTGTGTGCTCGACTTCGGCGTGAAGATCGCAGAAGGGAGTCCCGATGACGTGCGCCACAACGAGCAGGTGATCAAGGCTTACCTGGGAGAGCAAGACCTCACATATTCTCGGCTGGGAGCGTAACAGCCCATGGGCACCATGCTGGAAGTCAACAATATCGAGGTCATTTATAACCAGGTCATCCTGGTCCTCAAAGGTCTTTCGCTCCAGGTGCAACAGGGACAGATTGCGACTATTCTGGGAAATAACGGCGCGGGAAAAAGCACCACTCTTAAGGCCATATCAGGTCTTCTCAAGTCAGAGGACGGCGAAGTAACCGACGGCTCTATCTCGTTCATGGGTGAGCGCATCGATAGAATCGACCCTGAAAAGATCGTCCGTAAAGGTATTTTTCAGGTCATGGAGGGACGCCAAGCCTTCGAAGATCTTACCGTGGAAGAGAACCTGCTGGTGGGCGCTCACACGGTAAAGAGTCGGGCACAGGTAAAGAAAGACCTCGAGGTGGTATATCATTACTTTCCCAGGTTGACTCAACGGCGAAACTTCCTGGCCGGCTACATCAGCGGCGGTGAACAGCAGATGTTGGTCATCGGCCGCGGCCTCATGGCGCATCCGCGGCTGATGCTCCTGGACGAGCCGTCCATGGGACTAAGCCCGCTGCTTGTGGCGGAAATATTCGAGATCATCCAGCGCATCAATAAAGAGGAGAACGTCACCATCTTATTGGTGGAACAGAATGCACGCATGGCACTGACCATAGCTCACCACGGATACGTGATGGAGAGCGGGAGGATCGTCCTGGACGACGACGTGGAAAAGCTTCGTGAAAACGAAGACATAAAGGAGTTCTATTTGGGCCTGACCGATATGGGGTCCAAGAAAAGCTACCGAGATGTGAAACACTACAAGCGCCGCAAAAGATGGCTCACCTAAAGCCACGCGTACATTGGACAGCATCCACGGCGCTCTGAGAGCTCTGTTCGCGTAGGTTGAAAAACCGTATCGATTTGTAGGATTATCCACTGACTGGCAAGACCTCATGCTGAGACAAAACCTTCACGCTGTGTTGCCATAGACCTAAAGCCAAGGCACGAGAAGCCTTTCGCCCTATATGAAAACATCATAACTGGTCCTACTGCAGGATAGGCCGCCGCAAAACCCTTTGTGTCAAACGGCGGTACTACATGTGTATGGTTCTGCGTCAACCAAATGCTGGCGCTATCCATAAGATGTACCTTAAGCAAGGAGGAAATGATGCGAGTTCGAAATGTGCTAACGTGTATGGTGATCATGATGGCACTGCTCATAGCGTGCTCATCCACAGCATCAGCCCAGGAGCCTATCAAGATAGGCTTCGTCCACGTATTCTCGGGCGGGATGGCAACTTTCGGCCAAGTTGCTAAACAAGGGGCTGATCTCGCAGTACAGGAGATCAATGGTGCCGGTGGTGTAGACGGACGCATGATCGCTCTCGTGTACGCGGATACCGAGGTCAAGCCGGCGGTCGCGACAGAAGCTATCAAAAACCTTGTGGAAAAAGAAAAGGTTGTGGCGTTGGCGGGCGTCGTTTCAAGTGCGGTTGCGGACGCAGCAACGCCACTGATGGCGCAATTGCAGTGCCCGCTTATCATCACCCACGCGATGGCCACGGATGTCACGGGCGCGAAATGTAACCCATGGACGTTCCGCATTACCTGGAGTGTGCCCCAATGCTACAAGGGCTCGGCCATGCTGGCTCATGGACTGGGAGTCAAGAAATGGACCACGCTCGGACCGGATTACGGATTCGGCCAGGAGTCCTGGAAGTATTTCAAAGAATATCTAGGCGCTCTCGGGCCTTACGCCTTTGACGAGGGCATTATGCTGCCTATGGCCACCACGGACTGGAAACCGGCTATCGAACAACTGAAGAAGACCGGCGCGGACGGCGTTATGTTGTCCCTGTGGGGCAACAATTTGCAGGCATTTCTGAAGCAGGCTCATGAAGAGAAGTTCTTCCAAGACAGGAAGGTCCTCTGCCCTGTCGGAGGTTCGGTGGAGATCTTCGTGGCGCTCGGTCGCCTAGGAATGCCTGAAGGCGTGTGGTTCGGCACTCCGTACTGGTATGAGGCTTACGACAACGCAGCAAATACGAGGTTCGTCGACGCGTATCGCGCGAGGGCTGTTTCCAAGATCCCACCATCCTACGCCGCATACAATGCGTACGCAGCGATTAAGATGCTGGCCGCGGCCATGAAGAAGGCCGCTTCAACCGAACGAGCGAACATTGCTATGGCTTTGAGCGGGCTGACGTTGAGCGACTTGCCGGTCGGCCCAACCACCCTGAGAAAGGAAGATCACCAGGCGATTTTCGACGTGGCGTTCGGAAAGACCTCGTCCAAGGGCGCGAAGGATTTTGAGCGCATACGCGGCCTGGATCCGATCAAGCTCTCCCCCGGGGCGGACATCACCCCAAGTCCTGCGGATACCAAATGCTCCATGTCTCCGCTTCAGAGGTAGAAAAAATCGGCCAGCCCGCGCGGAGATTGACATTCTCGACAAAATGAGTAAATAAAGGTATGTAAAGGCCGTCATCCTTCAGTATCATGACTCCCCCCCGTGATACCATACCGGAGACGGTCTTTATTTTGCCCTTTTTGTGGTGGACAGAGCTTTTCCGCTGGATCGGGGGCCGGGATTCCCTGTGATGAGCGAGACCAAAGTACGGAACTTAACTGTAGATAAGGCCGGATTCTTCTCCGCAGGGTGCCGCGCACTTGGCCTTGTACCATTGTGCGGCCGAACGATGAATTTGGCATTTGCCAAAAGTGATGGCCTATCGAATAACTGTCACGCCGGACTTGATCCGGGGTCCAGAACATATTGAAAAGACTGGATTCCCGCTTCCACGGGAATGACGGACGAAAGAACTGGGCTGCTCAACTTAACGCCTATGTGTTTCCGCAGGAATGACGGAATCACGCTGTTTCGAATTGCACAGAATCCCTTGCAACGGATATAGACGCCTTAATCGAACACGGACCTGCCAGAGCTAAGGTCCGTGGCACCCCCGGGCCGTCATTGATTGACTCCTGGGTGCCACTGACCTAGGCACTAGGTCAGTGCTGCTTTCGGTACAACGTCAACTTCACCGTTCGAAACCGAACTGATATTATTTCTCCTTGTGCCCTGGAAAGGGCCGGCACGCTCTTGATAGCAAGCCGAAAGAGAACGGCCTCCGGAGATTCCTCTGGAGGCCGTGGGGCATGCGAAATAGTAAGCAGCTCAGCCTTTGCTCTTGGCGCGCTCCTCGTCCTTGAGCACGCGTCTGAGCACCTTGCCGATCACCGAAGTGGGTAGGGTCTCGCGGAACTCGATAGATCGTGGCCGCTTATAACCTGCCATCTTATCTTTACAGAATTCCATGAATTCCTCTTCCGTGGCCTGCTCACCCGGCTTGAGCTGAATGTACGCCTTGGGCGCTTCCCCACTCTTCGGGTCCGGCACTCCCACTACCGCAGCCAGTGCTACTTTTGGATGCGTGAACAGGATCTCCTCCACATCGCGTGGGTACACGTTGAACCCGCCAACCAGAATCAAGTCTTTCTTGCGATCGGTGATGAGCAAGAATCCGTCTTCGTCAAAATGCCCGATATCTCCGGTAAGGAAATATCGCCTACCGTCGATCTGGCGAAAGACATTTGCGGTCTCTTCAGGCTTGTTCCAATAGCCCTTCATAACCTGGGGTCCGCAAATGGCGATTTCGCCGTCTTCTCCTGGAGCCAATTCGGTCATTCCGGTATCGATATCCACGATCTTGATATCCGTGCCGCAGATGGGAAAACCCACCGACCCAAACTTCCGGTTGTCTTTCTCCGTGGGATTGGTGGTCACGATGGGAGATGTTTCACTGAGGCCGTAGCCTTCGAAGATGACCGCGCCGGTCTTCGCCTCGAACCGCTTTGCCACTTCAACAGGCATGGGCGCTCCACCGGACGCGCACGCGATGATGGACGTCAGATCGAACTTGTCGAGCAGCGGGTGGTTGGTGAACGCTACAAATATCGTGGGTACCGCAGGCACCACAGTAGCCTTGTAATGCTGAACCGCCTTGAGAACCTCAGTGAACGGCGGGTTACCCGCACGTGGATCCGGTATGCACACGAGGCGGTTCCCGGAAGAGCACGCGGCCAACATGCAGACAGTGAGCCCGAAGCTGTGGTACCAAGGCAACACGCCCAGGTAGCAATGGTAGCCGCCGCGCCTGGCCTTCTCCAGCGGCCCGCCCGGCTCGTGCTGCATACGCGTCCACTCGTCGAGCATTGTCAGATTTGACATGATGTTCGAATGAGTGAGCGCCGCGCCCTTGGGCACACCCGTGGTGCCGCCGGTATAGATGATCACGGCCAGATCTTCCAAAGGATCGATGTCCACAGGACCGGGGGCGGGTTGGGCTGAATTCATGATATCGTCGAAGAAGACATGCCCCGGCTCGTACTTCCCTGCCTTGGGGATCTTTCCCAGCAACCCTCCGAGAAAACCCTTAATCGGCGGAAGGAATGATTTCACGTTGCAGATCACTACGGTTTCGACCTGGGTCCCTTTGATCGCCTCCAAAGTGGTCGGATAGAACGCAGGATGGTCCATGCAGAAGACCGCTTTAGCGCCCGCGTCCTTGAGTTGGAAGTTCAGTTCGTGCGCTGTGTACAGCGGATTGCACGTTACGCACACACCGCCTGCTTTGAGTATTCCGAAAAAGACTATGGGAAAGTGCGGGAGATTGGGCAGAAAAATCGCAACTCGATCCCCTTTACGGATTCCCCGGGAGGCCAAAAAGCCTGCAACCTTGTCCGCAGCCTGTCTTACCTGGGCAAAGGTGCGCGTGGCATCGTTGAAGATCGTGAAAACCTGGTTCGGATAATCTCTCGCGGAATCGTCCAGAATCGAATAGAGAGGTTTCTCGTATCCGGAAATGTCATGGGGAACCTCAGCGGGCCACTTAGAACTCTCCCAGGGTTTGCTGGTCATATTTGACTCTCCCTTTCATTATGTATGCTCGTATTGTGCTGGATCGAAATGCACCGGGCGGTTAACCACCGAGAGTAACACAGCACGGCTTTGGTCTCAAGTATCTATCACAATGAAGTAAGAGGATTGCGAATGGGGCTGAAGACTTAACGCGAGATCAATGGAAAATCTCTCATTGCCCGTCGAGGCAACAAACTGCGCAGCGCTTCAAGAGAACTGCGCGAGGCACCTCCCCCTAACTCATCAAATCGGGCCCGAGCTATCCAGTGGCCCCCGGCGCGTTTGCGGTGTCGCCGTTGGTCTTGGCCACGTGTTCGATTACTTCCACCAGGAAGCGCAGGTCCTTTTCGTCCGCGAAGGGTATGCATCTATCAGTCTTAAGCGGCAACGGGTAATCGTGCAGATGCGGCGGCAATGACTGAATCTTCCCACCTCTGGACAGAGGGCTGGGGAGGCGCTCCACCGCCTCTCTCGATATCAGAAGCACATTCTCCGCATCCGAAACGAGCGCGAGTCCTCTAGTCGCTGGGCTCTTCTTCCCGAAGGCCTTCTTGAGGACACTCTTGAGCTCCGCATTGATGGTCCGTACTCTCACCATGATTTCACCGATGATAGAGATCCCTTCCAGCGCCTGCCCGCGTTGCCGATCGGTCCCCATCATTAGGGCTTCCTCAAAGCACTCCAGCGCCTCCACGTAATGCTTGCGTGAAAGGTGAGAACGGGCCTCGATCAGCATAGCCCTGGCTTCGGCTTCATCGAGAACATCCGGATCGAAAGCCTTCTCGTACTGCACCAGGGCTGATGAGACGTCGCCTTGGTCGAGGAGTCGTCGTCCCTTTTCTACCCACGAGTAGTCTTGAACTTTGGCATTGCTTTCAATCATGTATCGCCCGCAACCCCTATAACGTAATGCCTAGCAGTTTCACTAGGTTTTGCCAAAAAACTAAAGCACTGCTTAACATATTCGGCCGAACTTTTCAACCAAGAATCGCACCCTCCCGCCTTTTTACTCCTTTGGACCTCCAGGACTCCCTTTCGTTCACCTATAGCGATTGCCAAAATTTTTGTCCGATTGCGTGACGATTCTTCTCGCGATCTGATCGAGTATCTGATTTATCCTGGGCATGGCTCGCCGACGGAACATGCCCGATGCTGAGAACTGCACCCTG
>JBMOME010000067.1:0-19043 GCA_049323095.1 Thermodesulfobacteriota bacterium | reverse complement strand
AGGTACCCCTGTTCGGGCTTACGTATGGGGTGGTTTGGAGGGGAGATGAGTCTCCCCTCCAAATGATTGCGCAACGATGCGCTCTTGCAGCATAACGCCGAGGCGAAGCCCCGGAGTGGTCGGGGGAGCCTAGGGCTTTCATAGTTCGTTGCAGCTCTCTGGCTATGGCAGTTAGTATGAAACGGGCTGACGATCGACATGACATGCGAGCTTAGAATCGGAGAACCAGCGGAAGGCCCAAACACAGGGCTAGAGCATGTGAGTCAAGCAAACACTTGACCACATAGCAAACGTCATTTCTGAGCTTGCCGCAACTCGCGGTCTCGCGACTATTTGCCCAAGAGCCCCATTACGCCCACAACGATCAAGTATATGGCGACGATGAAGTTGAGGATCCGTGGAAACAACAGAATGAGGATTCCTGCAATCAAGGCGATTAGCGGCTGAATCGACACATTGAGTATCATAACTCCCCTCCTGCTTTCCGGGCCTTAAGCGATAGGCGTGAAAAGTAAAACAATGCTCTTCATAGCACCCCTCGTGTGCCATATGAATCGCCACAATTCGCCTCGCATGTCAAGCGACGGATCATTCTTCGTGCCAAACCACCTTTGCTCAATGATCCGATGGCATCTTTTTGCCCGCTACTGTATTGGTCCGTTCCCGACAGCGGACCATGCCTATTCCCTTCCACGTCATTACAACGTCGCGATGCTGGTTCAATGCCTCGATGTACGAGCGAATAGTCCCCTGCCCAGGTTTAGAGCGAGAGAGCTTGGATTCAAGAATGGTGACGCGGACGGAAAGCGTGTCGCCGGGACGAACAGGCTTTCGCCAACGCACTTCGTCAACACCCGGAGATCCTAAACTGGCCACTCTTGAGACGTAATGGTCTACCAGGAGACGCATGGTTAGACTCGCTGTGTGCCAACCACTAGCGATCAATCCACCAAACGCTGATTGCTTAGCCTTCTCAGGATCTGTGTGGAAGGGCTGAGGGTCGAATCGGCGAGCGAATTCGATGATTTCCGCCTCCTCAACCGTGATTGAGCCAAACTCGTGAACGGCTCCGGGCAGGTAATCTTCGAAATAACGATCTTCCGGGGGAGTTTTGAAAGCCATAGTGTACCAAGACTCCTTTCAACTAACCAAGCTCAAAACTCGTCACTCCAAACCATCTGTCCAGGGGCAGGGTTGGTTCCGGTCCATTATACATTCTTGTGGTCCGAAACACTTCCGTCATCCCGTAGCTTCGAGCAATGTTTACCGCTTCCGGATTTCTTGCCGGTGTGTCCAGAAAGATTGGCAAGCCCATTTTCACTTCTCTCGTGAGAGCCTCGAACAGTGCCCTTGCTATTCCCGGATCGTCAGCAAAAAGGGGGCCAATCTTGAACCCTTCTCGGCATTCTCTTATGATTCCATATCCTGAAAGTTTGTCGCCTTTTGTAATACCCAAAGCTCTTGTGCCTGGGCGGCTGATCCAGCATTTCAAGAATGTTGCTCTCGAAAACCCGAAAACTTCATCATCATATGCCCGAACGATTGAAAATGGCGCCTGGGCAAGTTCAATGACTTCAGAAACCACGGCCTCTTGTTTATCTTTTGTCCATTTGAAGCGATAATTCGCGTAAGCAGGCTTGAACTCGGGCTTCTTGTGAGAAACGAGATCCGGCTTGACGCTGTCAAGCCCTATGCAACGGTTTCCCAAGTATCGCAGACCTTCTTCCCACATCTGCACGCCGTAGGATCTGTTGCGAACTTCCGGCTTCACAATGTAGAACCCCATGAATCCGTACAACTCACCGTATGCGACCGCTGAGACCATTGCTACGGGCTCATCGTTCAACAACCCGATAAAAAACCCATTCGGATCTGCAGCCCAGAAACAGTCCGCATCATGCATGCCGGGATTCCAGCCCTCTGCTTCTGCCCAATCTATAGCAATGTCGATTTCGGTCCTCTTCATTCGGCGTATAAAGAAAGTACTCGCCTTCATATCCGATCTCCTAAAATTCTGAAGACACCATACTTATTTGCTCCCGAACGAGTGAATTGAGTAAGGTGTCCCCGGAATTGCGTGTCCCCGGAATTCCGACAACACGAAATAGCAGCACCGTTGCTCAGGCCAGCGTAACGGAATAGTATGACTCAATAAATTGGCCTACAGCGAGCAACGAGCGGTCAACTCGCGAAATGTCGGCGGAACCGGCTACTGACAAATCAAAGAAGAACTTCTGATACACAAAGTAAGTCTTCAGCAATGCTTCGGTGAAGGCAAGGCGTTCTAGAGGATTTTCGCCGGTCAGCAGCCGGAACGCGGCCAGGCGACTGCGACAAAATGGAGGAAAGACACGCGGAAGAGCAGCGTGAAGGGCGAAGACCTTCAGAGAAAACCTTCGCCCCACGATTCGGGTGAGGTCGTCGTAAAAGACGAGAACGTCGGTCTCTTTGGGTTGACCGATAGCTCGGAACGCATTGAGTTCGGCCAGACAGCGAGCTAACTTCGAGATGCTACTGCGGTCCTCGGAAGTAGGCTTGGCGCGGTTGCACCATAGCGCGTGCAGCTTGCTTAAGTCTGATCTGGTGAGCAACCCTGTGCCGGGGTGACGCTCATACAGAGAAGCCGACGGTCCTTGCGCGAGCGTTTCCCATCGGCGCACGAACTGCGCCGGAGGACAGTCTTTCCACGTCAAAACTTTGCCATTGAGCGCCATAAAAGCCTACTTGTGAAGCGTAATGCTCGCTCGGTCAAGCCTTGGAAATGCTTTCCAGGCGCTCCTTGTCCGCGGTGCGGCGCTTCGCGGTTCGTGCAAGGGCACGAGACACCTCCGGCAGGGCAAGAATTTTCCCCGCAGCATCAGTGTAGAACCGCTCGGCCTTGGTCTCGAGCTGAAGGGCTTTCTTGAGCAATAAGTCCGCACTCATCGCATCCGCGCCCTCTCGATCGCTGAAATAAGGCTCGCGGGTGAAATCCACTATCGGCTCGAGGATCATTTCGCACACACTCTCCCGGCAGGTGAGGCGCATGAGCTTTTCGTTTTTCTTCTTTTCTTCGGCCAGCTCTTCCAGGAGAGCTTTGTAATTGGCTCCGGCGGGATTCGCGGCCGCTTTTCTGTAGAATTCCTGGTCTGCGGCCTCCAGCTCAGCCGCGAACGTCAAAATTGCCCCAAAGTTTTTCAACGGCATACCGGTCCTCCGTGGGCACACGCGGTCGCAGCGCAAGCATTGCACTGCAACCGCGCGGTCACCATTTTGTAGAACTTAGAACCATCGAGAAATAATGACTTTTGTATCGGTGAAGAACTGGAACACCTCTCGACCGTGGCCTTTCAAGTCACCGAAGAGCGATTCCCCTGCGCCTCCAAACGGGAAGAAGGCCATCGGCGCAGCGATCCCGATGTTGACGCCAATCATGCTCGGCTTGACGCGATATTTGAAGTCGCGCACCGTCTTGCCGTCACTGGTGTACAGACAAGCAGCATTGGCGAAGCCTCGTGTATTGATGAGTTCAATTGCTTCATCGAGGCTCTTGACGTTGATCATGGCCACCACCGGGCCGAATATCTCTTCCCTCGCGATAGTCATGTCCGGTTTAATATTGTCAAACACCGTGGGTCCGATAAAGAAGCCGTTGGGGTGCCCTTCCACCTGAACATTCCTGCCGTCCAGAACGAGTTTGCCTCCTTCGGCGATGCCTTTTTCAATGTAACTCAGAACTCGCTCCTTATGCTGACGGCTGATAACAGGACCCATGGCACTATTGGGATCCAGACCGTTGCCGACACGTATGGCTTTTGCTGCTGCGACGAACTTGTCCCTCAGCTCATTGTGCACGTCACCTACCGATACGAGCATCGAGCCGGAAAGGCACCGCTCTCCGGCACATCCGTAAAAAGAAGTGATTAGAGATGGCAGGCCCTTGTCTATGTTCGCGTCCGGCATAACCACGACAGCGTTCTTAGCTCCTCCGAGCGCCTGGACGCGCTTTCCGGATTTCCCGCATTCCTGATAAATGTACCGAGCGGTCGACGTCTGACCCACGAAAGACATTCCCATAATATCCGGATGGTGCAGCATGGCGTTCACCACATCCCGTGAGCCGTGGACCATGTTTACCACTCCCGGCGGAAAGCCCACCTCGTCGAGGGCTTCAAAAATCCTGGTCTGGGTCATGGGGACCTGTTCCGAGGGCTTGACCAGATACGTGTTGCCGGAAACGATGGCATACGGGAGGAACCACCACGGCACCATTGCCGGGAAGTTGAACGGCGCAATACAACCGAAAACGCCCAGCGGCTGGCGTTCAGCGGAGCAGTCGATGTCTTGGGCGATATCTTCCAGGCAATAGCCCGTCATCATAGTGGTGACGCCGGTCGCGTGCTCAACGTTCTCAATCATGCGCCTCACTTCGCCGCGCGACTCGTCAATTGTCTTGCCTTCCTCGGTCACGAGGGCCTTCGCGATCTCTTCGAAGTTTTCTTCGAAGGATTCCTTGAGTCTGAACAAATAACGAGCTCGTGTCAGGGGAGGCGTGGTGCGCCACTCCGGATAAGCTGCCTTGGCTGCCTGTACGGCCTTATCTACTTCCTCAGCGGTCGAAAAGGGGACCTGCGCAATCTTTTCCCCTGTGGCAGGACACCAAACGTCTCCCAAGTTTGATGATTTGGAGGCGACCCAGTCTCCATTAACGTAGTTTTTCATTATCGGGAGTCCCATATTCTTTCCTCCTGTGGGCTCTCACCCGGGGCACGGGTGCCATTGTTCGCGCTCTCTACAGAGCGGCGTAGTACAGATTGATAATTTCTTCCCTCGTAGCCCTCCGGGGATTGTTCCCAGGGCTTCCGCTGGCTATGGCGTCATCGGCCATCTTGGAGACCAAAGGCTCCAGCTTCTCACGGCCCACGCCGAGAGCAGTCAGGCTCGGTACTTCAAGCTGTTTGACGAGCGTCTGGACCGCTTCGGCTCCGCGGCGCGCGCCTTCAAGTGCGGGCAGCCCGTCGATGCACACGCCCATGGCTTGAGCGATGTCGGCATAACGGCGAGGGGCACCGATCAGGGAGAACTCCATTACAACTCCCAGCAGGGCAGCGTTGGAGATCCCATGCGCTACATGGAAATTTGCCCCGATCGGTCTAGACATCCCATGGACGAGAGCCACCGAGGCATTTGAAAAAGCAATGCCGGCTTGAAGCGCTCCCAGCATAGTCTGGGAACGGGCTTCCACATTGTCAGGATTTGCCCATGCCTGGGGCAGGAATTCCGAAAGGAGCCGGATAGCGGAAAGGCAAAACACGTCGCTCATCGGCTGCGCCTTGACCGAGACGTACGCTTCAATGGCGTGGATCAGAGCGTCCAGGCCGGTGGCTGCGGTAATGCTCCTGGGCATTTTCAGCGTGAGCAGAGGGTCCACAATCGCGGCTGCCGGCATGATCACGGGGCTCCCAATAAGCATCTTGACGTCCTTTTCGGTATCCGTGATTATCGTGTACACCGTGGCTTCACTGCCGGTCCCAGCTGTAGTCGGGATAGCGATCAACGGGACACCAGGCGTGGAGATCTTACCCAAGCCAATGTAGTCCTGAATCTTGCCGGGATTGGTGCACATGACCGAGACAGCTTTTGCCGCGTCGATAGGGCTCCCGCCTCCCGCTGCCACGAGGATGTCGCAGCCTTTCTTTCGAAATAGCTCCAGTCCTTTCTGCACGTGAGCTAGAGTGGGCTCCGCGTCGATCCCGTCATAGATCTCCACACCCACTCCGGCTTTTTCCAAAGAATCGATGATGGGCTGAACGATCCCCCCACTCATGAGGACCTTGTCCGTGAAAACAAGGGCTTTGGTGGCCTTGAGGCGTTTAGCCTCGGGCCCTGTTTCCGCAGAAGCATTTTGCCCGAAATGTATTGTCGGCGGTACTCGAAACGGACGTGAAGCAATCATTGGCTTGCCTCCTTTGGGACGAAAAGATTCGTGACGATTAAGACCCAGTGAATGACCTTTATGCCAATGTGCCGGCTAAACCCCCAGCAATTGCCTTGACAATTCCTGATCTGCGAGCAAGGCGTGCGCATCTCCTTCATAGACGATCTGTCCCTTGTCGATCACATAAACTCGGTCCGCCAGATCCAAGGCGAGCAGAGCATTCTGTTCTACGAGGAGAATTGTTACTCCTCTTTTGTTAATCTCGCGAATTATGTCGGCCACATTTTGCACGATTATTGGGGCCAGTCCCTGAGACGGTTCATCAAGCAGCACCAGCCTTACCCGCCCCATGAGCGCTCGGCCCATGGCCAGCATTTGCTGCTCTCCGCCTGACAGCTTGTTTCCTTTGTTGTGCTTGCGTCGCTCAAGTGACGGAAAGTATTGGTACGCCTGATCAATCTGCGCGCGTCTCTCTGCTGCTGGAATTCCTTTGGTGAAGAAAGGCAGCTCGAGGTTTTCGTGCAAAGTGAGGTTAGCAAATATGCGACGTTCGGCAGGCACGAGGGAAATGCCACGATTGACGATCGTTTGGGGCGCCATAGTTTCAATGCGGTCGCCATTGAAGTTAATGGTGCCGGAGGCGGGAGGAGTCAGGCCCAGAATCGTTCGCAGGGTAGTAGTCTTGCCCGCGCCGTTACGACCGAGCAGGGTCACCACTTCTCCCTCTCGCACCGTGAGCGCCACGTCGTGGAGCACATGACTTTCACCGTAAAATGTGTTTACTTTCTCGAGCCGAAGTAACTCTTCTCCCTGCTGAGTACGAGTTGCGCGAGCCTTGGCCTCGGGCCGTATCTTGCTCGTGTCAAGGCCGCCCAGGTACGCTTTCTGGACCTCGTCGTTGCCCCTAATCTCATCCGGTGTGCCTTCTGCTAATTTGAATCCGAAGTTGAGAACCGTGATGCTGTCGGAAATGGCCAACACTATGTCCATCTTGTGTTCTATCAGGACGATGGTGTAGCCGTGCTCGTTCTTCAGTTTCACGATAAGGTCCGCGGTTCGTGCAGACTCCTCCGGAGGCATGCCTGAAGTGGGTTCGTCCAGGAGCAACAGTTCGGCCTTGCACGTAAGCGCGATCCCTATGTCCAAATGTCGCTTGTCACCGTGACTGAGATTGCCGGCCAGCAGCTCGGCTTTTCCGCCCAGGTTTACGTCTTCAAGGATTTCCATGGCCCTGTCACGGGCTTCGGTCTTCGAGTAATAGCGCATGGCAGGTATGAAGACGTTTTCAAAAACCGTGAGTTCGGGGAATATGGACGTGATCTGAAAGGAGCGCCCGATGCCTTTGGCCGCAACCTGTTCGGGGGAAGAGTTGGTAATATCCTCATCCTTGAATAGAATGTGACCTCCTGATGGCGGAAAAATGCCGGTCAGCAAATTGAAAAACGTAGTCTTACCCGCGCCGTTAGGGCCGATGATCGACTTAAGCTCTCCCTTCGAGATGGAGAAGTCCACCCCGTTCACCGCGAGCAACGAACCGAATTGTTTCCGCAGGGCCTTCGTTTCCAGCAAGTTCATGGTCATCCCCTAACGCGACCCGGAGCGATTTCGTTCAACAAACCCCCAGATACCTCTGGGAAAGAATAGAATGAAAACCACAAAAATGACGCCCATAATGAATTGCCAATACTTTGTGTAGTACGATGTGAAGTTCATGAGATAGGTCACCAGACCGGCGCCAACAATGGGGCCGAACAGCGTTCCCATTCCTCCCACAAGGCCCATGATCACTACATTTCCTGAACGAATCCAGTCGAGAGTCTGAGGGAACATGTAGCGGAGAAACATGGCGTATAACACACCCGCGATGGCTGCGAAAGCGCCGCCGATAATAAACGAATAAAGTTTGTAACGGCGAACATTGTACCCCACCATCTGGGCGCGAACTTCGTTCTCGCGGATGGTCTTGAGCACCTGACCGAAATGTGAACGCACCAACCAATATTTGACGAGCGTCGCGATGACGAAGAAAACGAAAACGAAATAGTAGTAGCTCAGATCGTTCTGGAGATTCCACGAAAAGGGTCCCAGCGAGAATATAGTACGGGGTATGCCTGTTAGACCGTCCTCGCCTCCGGTGACGTCTTTCCAGCGGGACGCGATGAAAAAGAACATCTGACCGAATGCGATAGTGAGCATGGCAAAGTAAATTCCGGTCTTGCGGATGATGAGCAACCCGATCACCACGGCCGCCAATACGCCGAGGGCAACTCCCGCCAGCATCCCCGCAACGATGGGAACCTTGAAGTGGATGCAGACCAGTCCCATCGTGTATCCGGCAAGGCCGAAGTAAGCTGCCTGCCCAAAAGAGAGGATCCCTGTGTAACCGAGCATCAAGTCGAAGCCTATGGCGAAAATGGCGAAGATAACCATTTCGATTGCCAGCCCTACGTACCCTCCCATGTACGGGATCCCAAAAGGCAGCAGTGCCACAGCCGCGAACAGAATTGCCATCTTCAAGCAGTCTATGGTGGCGCTCGGAGGAACGGGTGCTTGCCTCATTCCAACAACCCCTCTATTCCGGCGATGCCTCTGGGTCGAACCAGGAGCACAATCGCCATCAAGACGAACACGATGACTTCCGATGCTGCGGAGAAGATCTCCACGGTAAAACTTACGACTACGCCGACGAGCAGTCCCCCTATTACAGCTCCCCAAAAGCTGCCCATGCCTCCAATGATGACTACGACAAAGCATGGCATGAGGATTGCGCTCCCCATTGGAGGAAAGACCCCTTGAATAGGGGCGTTCAAGACCCCGGCCAGCGCGGCGAGGCCAGCTCCGATGCCGAAGGTGATCGTGAACAATAGGTTTATGGGGATTCCCAGCGCTACTACCATCTCGCGGTCGAAAGTTCCCGCCAATATTGTTTTCCCGAGATGGGTCCGTTCCAGGAAGTACCACAGACAGGTGAGCAGAGCGCCACAGAAGACGATGACAAACACCCTGTACTTAGAGAAGACCACCATCTTCAGATCGATCACCCCTGCAAGCACGGCAGGCGTGCTGATGGGATAAGCGGCGTCTCCCCAAATCATGCGGGTGACGTCTTCGATCATCAACGCGAGGCCAAATGTCAGCAGCATCGTGTGGAGCGGGTCCCGGGCATACACGCGGCGTATCAACGTCGACTCCATGGCCATTCCCACCAAACCGAGGATAACGGGCGCAAGAAATAGGCACGGCCAGAAGCCTAGATACGGGAGCAACGTGACGACTACATATGCACCGAGAGCGTACAACACCCCATGGGTGAAGTTGATCACCCGCATGAGGCCGAGAATAATCGTCAGCCCCACTGCCATGAGCACCAGCAGCGTGCCCAACGCGAAGCCGTTCACCAACTGATTGATTATCGTGGGAAGAGTCAGATGGAACGTCATGTCCGATGCCTCAAGTTCCTGTGCGCGCGGCCGCAGTGCAGACGCGGACATGATGAATCTACAGACCGGATTTACGCGCCCATTCGGGAATGGTTTCCGGACCAAATGATTCGTCCACTGCCGCGGCGTTTAGAGGTTTGGGCGGATGACCGTTCAAAATCGCCTGGGGAGTCACCCGCCCGCAGCACGATGGTACACCTGTCAGGAGAAGGCCTTTTGGCTCAATGGGAATCTCCGGCGTATGAGAGCCAAGAGAAGCAGGTCTCCTGGATCACTTTTTCAGTGACTCATACGGTTCCAGCTCTCTGCCGCCGACCTCTTTCTTCCAGTCTTCGCGGTTAGGTGCGCACTCATCGCCCTTCACGTGACTAATGATCTTGAAATAGTCAGTCCAACCTTTGTAGTTAGGTGGATACTGAGCTTGGCAGACCAGTACGTCCTGAATATTCTGATGATCGAAGTCACGCCAATAGCTGGGATTCCACTTCAGCCCGTCAAACTTGTGACCTTCCAGCGCCTTGATGACGGGAACGAGATCAGTGTTACCGGCGCGCACAATCGCGTCAAAAAGTTGAAGGTGAGTAATGTATCCGAGGTAGTGACGGTAAGTGGCATCGAATTGGGGACTATCGGAGAATTTCTTCTTGATGGCTTCTCGGAATTTCTGGCTGCCCGGAGTGTCCACATTACAGTTCCACGTGAGCCCCCAAACGCCGTCGGCGGCATCGCCCGTCCCCTTCATCATCGGCACTCCCGAAAGAGGCCCGCACATGCGCATTTCTTTAGCGATACCGAATTCCTTGCACTGCTTGATGCAGTTTACCTGATCGGCCCCGTACAGGTTGAGGATCAACACGTCCGGCTTGAGGCCTCTTGCCTTGATCAGGTTCGCCGAAAAGTCCTTGGTCCCAAGCGGAGTGAAATCGTTGCCCACCTCTTTGCAGCCGTACTTGCCCAAGGCCCTGTTCATGGATTCGCGAGCCGTATGGCCCCACGTGTAGTCCGCGGTGATGTGATAGCAGGTTTTGGGCTTCCACTTTTCTCCGACAACAGTGCCCACGGCCGTTGAAAGCATCCAGTTGGACGAAGTGGTCCGGAATGTGGTTCGGGTGGCTTTCTTCATCGTGGTGTCATCGGAATGGCTGCCGAACGCCATGAAGAGAACCTTCTCGTTGGCGCACACTTCCGCGACCGCTAAGGTGACACTGGAGGTCAGGGTACCCGTCACGAAATTCACGTTGTCTCGCTTGATGAGCTTGATTGCTTTTTGGGTGCCTATGCCCGGGTTACTGGGAGCGTCCTCCGAAATCATCTTGATTTCCCGGCCAAGCACTCCGCCCTTCGCGTTACACTCTTCGTTCGCGAGAATGGCGCCCTGTTGTTCGTTGAGCCCGGAGTCCGCATAGGGCCCGGATAGAGGCTCGATGTTGCCGATCAGGATCGGGGGTTTGCCCGCGGCTAGCGCATAGGGCCCGCCCAGACCGGCAAAGCCCGCGGCGGTAAGGCCCGCCGCCACGACTCCGCTCGTGGCGAGAAACTCTCGCCGAGTGAGATCTCTCTTCCCCTCTCTTCTCCGCTTTGCCATGAGTTCCCTCCCATCAAAGATTTGTGTGAGAAAGCAGATGCGCTGCTCGGCCGTGAGCAGCACGGACTCAACTGTCCCGGTCGGACAGGATTACTTTTCTGATGCGAGATCGAACGGGGTGCGCCGGCCTTTCCCGGCTCTGCGTTTTTGCTTGCGAATGGCTTCCAGCGCTTCCTCCACCTCGCAAACATGCCGATACATCTCCTGCTCGGCGCGCTCGGAGTCCCGCGCCTGGATAGCGTCCAGGATGCGGTCGTGAGCCGCGAGAACCTGTTTTGAGAAACTGAGTCCGGGTCGGAGATGACTCTTGATGTCACCCAGGAGGCTGTTAACGAAGTCCTGTATCAACAGGCAAACAGGATTGCCGCTTGCCTCCGCGAGGAGACGATGAAACTCGATTTCGTACTTGGCGACATTTTCGCCCCGTGCCAGCGTATCGTGACACAGTCGGTGCGTGTGGAGGAGCCGCTCCAGCGCATCGGGAGAAAGATCTTCCGCGGCCATACGGGTTAGCTGAGGCTCAATCAACTTGCGAACCTGCGAAAGATCCAGAACGGAAACATTCTGGAAATGCAGAAAATTGGCAATGGAGTCCCGCGTGGTCCTCATGTCCACTTCCAGAATCGTAGCACCGCCTCCCGATCCCTTTCTGATGGCCAAAAAACCCATTGCTTCTAGCGCGCGAAGCGCCTCCCTGAGCGTGTGCTTGCTTACGGCAAACTGGGTTACCAGGTCCTTCTCGGCCGGTAGCCGGTCACCTGCGCGAAGTTTTCCATCCAATATTGCCTCTCGGACCTGACGAACGATGTCGAGAGCGACCTTTTTCTGTTGCACTTCATCAAACAACGCGTGCGTGTTTTCCTTCCTCGTTAGTAGTTACCGGGCCTGAAGAGAGAATGGCCGGTTTCAGACTACCGCAACGGGTGGTCCCATGTCAAGGGAATTTTCCAAATATTTGGGTATTTAGTAAAAGTAGGTAAATCCAATAAACTGTCCCAATTCATGCACCGGTCTTATTACCTCTACCGAAGATCGGCAGATTTTTACGAAGCTTCCTCGAGATCTTCTCGAGACAAAGCTCTGATGGCGCGTTTCTGCTTCGCATCGTGCGGAGTTCTGGGGAACAAGAATACGCTGGTCGGTCGATCGCTTGGCAGCATGTGGCGTCACCGGAATGCCTCGCGCCTTGCCCGTGCGATACGTGTGGCACGAGAGGCGAACTTATTCGGCCGTGTTTCGGCTTCGAGGCGCAAATAGAGCCCATCTGTGAAGGATTATCTGGAAGAACGGATAAAGCGGAGGTGAATTTGCTGATTCAGAATGTCGGATCGTTGGGCGAGTATGGTGGAGATGACGGGATTTGAACCCGTGACCCCCGCGTTGCGAACGCGGTGCTCTCCCGCTGAGCTACATCCCCACAAACCGCCACACTACCGGGTTTCTGCTTCGGTGTCAAGGGCTCGAAGCTTGTTGTCATCCCTGATTGACGTAACGAGTAGCGTTACGGGTCAAGACTCCTCTCGCACCGGTAATAAGGGCGTTTCTCGGAGGGCAGTTGCCGTTGAGAATGAGCGAGAGGGAATTCCCGAGGCCGCCTAGGTCCTCTTTTCATACCGATGTGCTTTCAAGTGAGTGAAATGCTCACCGCGGCGGGCTGGGGATCTCCTGAACGAAGGTCCGACGGCCTTGCGTCGTCCGCAGAGAAGGAGATCCCTGGCCCGCTGCACACTGGCAACTTGTTTGATCGCTCATTAGTATCAAGCGTCTTAGGCAAGCCTTCGCCTCTGGTTTTGACCTTCCAGTTTGAATGATTATTAAATTATAAAGAGGGGAACCGGCTGCTTACGGGAACCCGTGGGAGCAGGAAAACCTCATAAAAACAAAGGAGTAAGCCCATGACCGAGGACATTCAGGCCGGCTCGGATAGATGTCCCGAGAATGCCCATACCTGGCTGGGATCCGATCCGCACGCCACATTTGAACAGAGTCACCCGGCGGTAAACAAAGAGGAACCGCTCGCTTTCGCAAATCCTTGTGAATCAGGCGCCAAGAAGGCATCTGAAGATGTAGTCGGCAAGCGAATGCCGGAGTTCGGAGTGTACACCTAGATTCAGGTGGGATGAGAGCTATTAGGAACTCATGATGTTGCGGACGGGATGCCGCGGTGCTTCTCGTCCGTTTTTCGTTCTATGGGAGGAAGAGGCTTTCTGTGTTTTGGAGGGGTCCTGCGACGTAGATTGTGCTTGACGGAGGCAGAGCCCGGGGGTACGGTCAAATATGGGGGATACTCGGCATCTTCTGGGAAAGAATTTGTAATTGGAGGGGCGTTATTATGAAAGTTCTCCTTATAAATCCCTCTTATCTGGAAGAAGTCTGGTCGTTAAAATACGTGATAAGAATATATGGACGTAAGAGCTTCGCGCCTCCGCTTGCTCTGATTACCGTGGCTGCTCTGCTTCCCAGCGAGTGGGAACTGAGACTTGTTGACCTCAATACTCGTGCGTTGACCGAGAATGATTGGGACTGGGCAGATGCCGTAATGTTCTCGGGAATGAATTGTCAGCGAGATTCTCTACTGACTTTGATCCGCGAAGCAAAAGGACTCTCCAAAACTATCATTTGTGGGGGCCCGTACCCGACTTTCAGTTCGCAGGAGGTATTGGACGCAGGATGCAACATTTTGGTTCGCGGAGAACTCGAAAGTGTGGTTGACAGGCTCATTGATGCTATGGCAAACAAGCGAGAAAGGGAGGTCATCGAAGATTCAGGCAGACCGGACATAACTGCGTCACCGATCCCCAGATTTGATTTGCTGACCTTGAGAGACTACGCGAACCTCGCAATCCAAATCAGCAGAGGCTGCCCGGTTGACTGTGAGTTTTGTAATGCAGTGAGTCTATACGGTCGTCAACCGCGGTACAAGACGAATGACCAGGTATTGGCGGAACTGCAAACCATCTATGAAGCAGGACATCGAGGGCGCGTGTTTGTATGCGACGATAACTTCATTGGTATGAGAACGAGCGCGTTATCAATACTGGGAGCCGTCGCTCAGTGGATGGAACAGCGAGGAAGACCCTTCCGCTTTGTTACTCAAGCTGGAATCGATCTCGGGGGAGACTCTGAGATGATGCAGTCGATGGTTCGGGCCGGCTTTGAGGGCGTGCTGGTTGGCATTGAATCGCCCGATGAAGAGCCGCTCCGAATAGCCGGAAAGAAGCCAAACCTCGCAAATCCGGTCCGGGAGCGGTTGAGGAATATCAATGAGAGCGGGATCGATGTTGTCGCAGGCTTTGTTGTCGGTCTCGACGGAGAAAAAGAGGACGCTGCGGATCGGGTGTGTGAATTCGCAGAATCAATGCCTGTGCCCATAGTTCAAATTCTTCCGCTTAAAGTGTGGCCCGATACCCGATTATGGTATCGCTTGCAGTCCGCCGGGAGGCTGATTCCCGAAAAAACTTCGGGCGTACACGAGGCAGAGCTCAATTATGTGCCTGAAGAGCCTGAAGATCGGGTGTTACAAAAAGTAAGCGCCATATACGCGAGGCTTTATGAACCTGCAAACTATCTTTCCCGAGCATTCCGCTATGTGAAGCAGGTGGGGGTTTCGCAATCTGCTTCGCCAACTGGAACAGCTCAATCTCAGGCTAGGCGCGGGACTGTAGGACATGAACCCGTGATAGACCAACTCTACTGCATTCGAGCTTTCTTTAGCCTGGTTTGTGCGATCGGCGTCCGACCTTCGTTGATGCGACAATTCTGGGGACAGCTTTACAACATTTTGAGAGAGCGTCCCGACCGATTCGTGCAATACATCGTGCTATTGTTGGGAGGCGAGAGCATGAGGCGATACTCTGAAGTGGTGAACCGCAGAGTTAATGCTGTGGTGGAGCGACTCCGTTAGGGGAATGTCCTTCTTCGGCTTTTCGCGAGCATTAATGGTCGGCCAAATGGTGGCAAATTCAGATGGGAGGCATAGAAGTCAACTTGATTTTGCTGTCCGGCTCGTCCCGGGGGGACGAGAAGATAGTAGCCCGGCGATTCATCGCCGGGAAAGCGCACCACAGGGGCCTGTAGTCCCGGTAGGGACGACCGATCGGCAAGCTCTCGGATCAATTGTTCAGCCGTCCCTGCAGGACGGAACGATCTTTGGATTTGGCCGAAAGCCGGCGATAAATCGCCGGCCTACTATCATGTGTTCCTCCGGAACACGGGTGGGGATGACCCTTAAGTTAACGCCCATGCCTGAGAGGGTAAAAGTTCCTGTGATCCTGCATTCGATTGGTAAGGAGAGCAGATGAGACGGATATTCTCGATTCTTGCAGTCTTGTTTGTAGTCGCAGTTGCATTCGGCCTGCTTTATGCCCAGTCCGCGGATCGTTCCATTTTCCAGGTCTCTACCTGGCATGCTTTGAAACAAGGCATGTACGACGGGGAAACCACGTACGGGGAACTCAAGAAACACGGGGACTTCGGCATCGGGACAGTCAACGGCCTGGATGGAGAAATGGTCGCTCTGCACCATGAATTCTTCCAGATAAGGGCTGACGGACGAGTTCATACCATCACCGACGACAAGAAGACCCCGTTTGCAATAGTGACTTTCTTCAAGCCCGACAAGACGTTCACGTTACCGCGGGTCAGCGATATGAAGGAACTGAGGGAAGCTCTGGACCGCATGTTAGACCCCTCCGCGAAGCCTTGTGCCATAAAGATTGATGGAGAGTTCACATATGTTAAGATCAGGAGCGTGCCCCGGCAGGAAAAGCCGTATCCGGGAATTGATGACGCTCTGAAGCATCAAACCTTTTTCGAATTAAAGAATGTTCGCGGGACGCTTGTGGGCTTTCGTTTCCCTGGGTACATGGGCGGAGTTAACGTTCCGGGATATCATTTCCATTTCATCACAGCCGACAAGAAAGCCGGCGGTCATGCTTTGGATTGCAGCACCACAGGAGCGAACGTTGAAGTAGCGGTCATTTCGAGTCTTTCTGTGAGATTTCTCGAAGATGGCAAGGATGCGGGTTCGGCTCGATGAACGAAATCTGTTGTCATAAGAAGGGCTCAAAGGCGTTGCGATTGCGCCGGGACTCCGACTGAGACCCCCGGGATGGCAAAGACCCTTCTTCCCTGAAACCTAAATTCACAATAGAATAGCCCCCGTGAGCGTACGAGTCGGGAAGGTTGGTGAATGCCCAAGATCGTGATTTTCTTTTCTATTGTTGCTTCTCTGTTCCTGCTGGGCCAGTGGTACGTCTTCGTCTCGATCCGGAAATACCTGTTCGAGCGGTACACGCCGATTTCACGGAAAGAGGCGTACCTGGCGCTCGGCCTTATGGGGCTGGCAAACTATCTGCTCGTGCAACTGAGCTTCGATCCCGACATCCTGCCCGCGGAATCATTCGCCCGGAAGGCGGCGTCCGTCTTCTTCTTCACGTACCTTGGGAGTGTGGGATTTCTCTGTGCCTTTTTTGCGCTCCTTTGGCCCGCGTCAGTAACCGTGAAGCTCAAAGACTGGATTCGGGTTTTGCTGCGGAATAGAAAAGTGGCCGACGGGAACTTCACGGAATCGAGCGGCCCGAAATACTCGGAGTACATCCCCGCCTTGGAGGTAGAGATTACTCCGGATGAAGAGCCTGTCGCCGACTGCAGCAGCCTCCCGCCTGGCTCAGGCGAAGGCGAGGACATCTCCCGGAGATCGTTCCTCAAATGGGGCGCGGCCGCGGGGCTTGCCTCGGCCGTGCTCTTATCCGGGCACGCGATTGCCCAGGCGTACGGCAATGCCGTGGTGGAGGAGTTCGACCTCGAATTTCCCGGGCTGGCCGGCCTGGATAAGCCCATCACTGCTCTCCAGATTTCCGATTTCCATTTCGGCATGTTCTTCGGCACAGAAGAGCTTCAAAAGATGGTCGAGACGGTGAATCGCGTCGAAGCGGATATGCTTCTTGTGACGGGCGATCTGTTCCACTCGCCCCTCACGGTTGTGGAGGACGCGGTCCCGATCCTGAAGCAGCTCAAACCTCGTCGGTTAGGGAATTTCGCGGTAATGGGCAATCATGACTTCTATGCAGGGGATTACCGGTGCATCGATGCCATCAAGAAAAGCGGCTTGATCCTGCTGCGCGACAAGTGGATCACCCTGAACCAAGGGTCTGCCAAGATCCATCTGGGCGGGTTGGACGATCCCATGTCGAACTGGCTCTGGGGCATGGAATTTCCTAATTTCGCGGGGTTCATGCGAAAGGCTCCACGCGAACCCGGGCTGCGCCTGGTGCTGTCTCACCGTCCTGCGGTGCTTCCGCTGGCCGCGGATGCGGGAATCGACCTGGTCCTGGCAGGCCACACTCACGGCGGTCAAATCATCATGCCCTCGCTGAACAATCATCGGGGGCTCAGCGTGGCACGGCTGGTATCGCCGTACACGCACGGCTGGTACCGTCAGGACAGCTGCCGCATGTACCTGAACCGAGGGGTGGGCCTGACCTTTGTGCCGTGGCGGGTGAATTGTCCCCCGGAAATCACGCTATTCCGTCTAAGAGGCCCAAGGGTGGCGTGATTCGGCCGTCGCCGCGGTTCTTCATTCCGCTGAACTTGCCTTCTCGCCTAACCCAAAAGAACCATTTATCTTGACAGTTAATCGCCTCTTTCCTATGTTTACCCTGACGAAGCTTGCTCCAATCATGCCGACTCATCCTTGAGATAATCAAAAAACAAAGACGACGCCCTGTCGCCGAGGAGGAACCGCTATGTCCAAGAAGTTTTGGGACGAAAAGCTCGAAACCCTGAGCGAAAGCGCAATGAAGGCCTTCCAGTTGGAGAAGCTCAAAGAAACCGTGAAATGGGTTTACGACCATGTGCCGTACTACAAGACGGCTTTTGACGACCAGAAAGTCAAACCCTCGGATCTCCAGAAGCTTGACGACCTGGCCAAGTTTCCGTTCACGGTGAAGACAGCGCTCAGGGACAATTACCCGTTCGGTTTGTGCGCGGTTCCCATGTCGGAAGTTGTGCGAGTCCATGCGTCGTCCGGCACGACGGGCAAGCCGATCACCGGGCCTTATACGGCCGCAGATCTGGAGCAGTGGACCGAATGTATGGCCCGTGGACTTTGGGCTCAGGAAGTCCGCACCGACACCGTGCTGCAGAACGCCTACGGCATGGGGCTTTTCACCGGCGGATTGGGGTTCCTCCAGGGCGCAATGCGGATCGGCTGCGCTGTGGTGCCGTCAGGGGCGGGCATGACCGAACGGCAGATCCTGCTCATCCAGGATTTCGGCACCAATGCTCTGTGCTGCACGCCGTCGTACTGCCTGACCATCATCGAAGCCGCGGAACGCATGGGTGTTGATCTGAAGAAGACCAAGCTAAGGACAGGGCATTTCGGCGCTGAACCGTGGACCGTTGAAATGCGCAATGAGATCGAGACCCGCGGCGGAATTCACGCTTATGAACACTACGGCCTGACCGAACTCATGGGTCCCGGAGTTTCGTTCACCTGCGAATACTACAACATCCACATCAATGAAGATCATGTGTATCCCGAGATCGTGGATCCGGAAACGCTTCAGCCTGTGGCTCTGGGAGAAGAGGGCGAACTGATCTTTACCGCATTACAACGCAGGGCAATGCCCATGATTCGATACCGCACTCGCGACATTTGCACTTTGCGGCGAGTCAAGTGTGATTGCGGTCGCACGCTGATCACCATGGACAAGATTCTGGGCCGTTCCGATGACATGATGATTATCAGCGGCGTCAATGTGTTCCCATCCCAGGTGGAGTCGGTGCTGGTCGAATTCGCAGAGGTGGAGCCGATCTATCAGATTCGCTTGTTCAAGAAGGGGCACATAGATGCGATTATGGTGGAGACGGAAGCAAGAAAGGCGATCTATGAGGCCGGCGCGGAGAAGGTAGAAGAAATAGCCAAGAAGATCTCCGCGAAGATGCAGCAGGTAATCGGAATCAATGTGCCGGTAAAAATCGTGCCTCCTGATTCGATCGAACGCAGCATCGGCAAGGCCAAGCGCGTGATTGACCAAAGATAGCAAGCCTGAAAGCGGCTGCAAAACATACGAGCTTTTTGAAGAAGCTGCCGGAGAGG
>JBMOME010000066.1:0-19125 GCA_049323095.1 Thermodesulfobacteriota bacterium | reverse complement strand
GTTTCGGCACGAACAACATCGATCATTGTGCCCGTCTTTGACACGCGCCCACGGTGGCAGGTCTTGCCGCCGCGTTCGGAAGCGGAGCAATGACAAACTCGATTCCTGAGATCGAAGACGTGGACTGTCTTCTCGTGGTGGGTTCCAACACCACGGAAGCCCACCCCCTGATATCTCATCGGATGTATCGAGCCAAGCTTAAAGGGGCTAAACTGATTGTGGTGGACCCGCGCAAGATTCAACTGGCCTTGCACGCGGACATACATATTCGGATCAAATTCGGAACGGACGTGGCCTTTATCAACGGGATGATGCACGCGATTCTGGCCAATAACCGGCATAACCAAGCCTTCATAGACGAGCGAACCGAAGGCTTTGCCGAATTGAGGGAACACCTGAAGACCTACCCGCCGGAGAAAGCGTCCGAAATCTGCGGAGTGCCTGCCGAAGACATTGTGCGAGTAGCCGAAATATACGCCAATTCAGAGCGGTCTTCGATTTGCTATACCCTTGGCATCACGGAGCACTCCCACGGTGTGGATAACGTCAAATCCTTAGCCAACCTCGCGATGTTGACAGGCCAGATCGGACGACCTTCCACCGGGGTGAACCCCATGCGCGGCCAAAACAACGTCCAAGGAGCATGCGACATGGGTGGATTGCCAAACGTGTATCCCGGGTACCAGGCCGTGACGGACGATTCGGTGAGGGAAAAGTTCGAGCACGCGTGGCAGGCGAAGCTCTCCGGTAAAGTCGGTTACACGATCCCGGACATGATGGATCGGCTAATGGATGGCACCCTGAAATGCCTATACATCCTGGGCGAGAATTCTGTGTTGAGCGACCCCAATACCCATCACGTAACACATGCGCTCAAATCGGCTGAATTCCTTATCGTTCAGGACATTTTTCTCACTGAGACGGCCCGGCTGGCCCACGTGGTCTTACCCGGAGCCTGCTGGGCAGAAAAGGAGGGCACGTTCACCAACACCGAACGAAAAGTCCAGCGGGTACGAAAGGCTGTGGATCATCCCGACGGCGCAATCCCGGACTGGAAGATCATTGCGGAACTGGGAACCAGGATGGGGCTCTCCATGAGCTATGAAGCCCCCTCAGAAGTCTTCGACGAGATGGCAAGCCTTTCCCCCATTTTCGGGGGGATCAACCATCAGCGTCTCGAAGCAGGCGGAATCCAATGGCCGTGTCCGTCGCCGGACCATCCTGGAACAGCTTTTCTGCACCAGGGCAAGTTCACACGAGGTCGCGGGCTGTTTCATGTCATCGATTACCGGCCTTCGGAAGAGCTGCCGGATAGTGACTACCCGTTCCTTCTTACCACCGGTCGCAGGTATGCTCACTACCATACCCGCACCATGACGGGCAGATGTCCATCGCTTCACAAGGAGTTTCCCGAGCCTCATGCTCAGATCAACCATCTCGACGCGCAACGGCTTGGATTAACTGACGGCGATGTAGCCCGGGTTGTTTCGCGCAGGGGAGAGGTGCTGACTCCGGTGCGGCTCGGAGACATCGTTCCGGAAGGCGCCATTTTCATGGATTTCCATTTCGCGAGTGCCAATCCGAACGAGCTGCTGGGCACATCACTGGATCCCGTTTCCAAAACGCCCGATTACAAAGTTTGCGCAGTGAAGGTCGAGAAAATGGAGGAAGAGTCAAAGTCCTTCGGGGAATAGGGAATTCCCCTTCCAGCTTGCCTAAACACTTCTTCGGCTGCATCATCAACGAGATCACGGCATCAACCGCAAGTGGCGGAAGAAATCTGTTCTGCCACTTTGACCAATCCCAGCCCTGCGGGCCTTTCCTGCGTGGTAATACCGATCTGTCTGTCCCGTACCTTCAGCATGTAATCCTTCAGTTACGCTTGGGGGAGAGTGTCATTGCGACCCCGCTGAAAAGCGGGGGAAGCAATCTCGACCTTTAAGCGCTGAGATTGCTTCGTCCCCCGGATTGATTCCGGGGTCCTCGCAATGACAGGTTGGATGCACTTGACTCCAGCACGTAAGTGAATGCTTACTTCAGCATCCCTGAAGGACTTCCCCAGCGATAGAGATGGTGCTAGATTGATGCCCCCCAATCCGAATTGGGGCCTCAAACGCTCATCGGACGAGGTCATGGCACTGGACAACAGGCCCATTTCCGCCTCGAGTACGGAAAAGACCATACTGAGTCGATTTCTGCACCTGCTCTCCGCACAGGGAGCCGAAGGCGCGTTCAGCGCTCTGTTCTTCCTCTATCTCGCATGGCTCAACGATACGCTTTACGGCGAAGTCATGTACGCCCTGGCCGCGGGCGCAATCGTGATGAAGGTTGTGGAGTTCGGCCTGTACTATCCCCAGGTTCGTGAGCTGGGTGCGGCCGATCGCTCGATGGCGCAGCAAATAATCAGCCGAGTCAACGTTCTCCGTATTGCCTTTGTCGTGCCTGTTATGGTCGCTGTGGCCGTGGTCGCGATCTATCGAGAATCAACGCCGCAAATGGCTTGGATCCTGTTCTTCGTATGTCTGGGCATTGCGCTGGGGTCACTTTCGGAGACCTTTTTTGCAGACCTGAGGGTTCGAGGCCGTCAGGATAGGGAAGCACGGATCAAGATACTGAGCAGTGTGGCAGCATATGGCTACGGCTTCGGCGCAGCAGCTCTTGGCTTTTCGCCTACAGCCGTCGGGTTGTTCATGCTCGTCGGCGGCTCCGTGCGGATCATCGGCGGCGCGGCAGAGTACTGGCGCACATACCGGGCTTCTCCCATACGACCTGGAGAGTTGGCCGCGACTTGGCAAATCCTGAAAGTAGCGGCAATCTTTGCGCAAATAGATATCCTTGGAACTGTCTACAATAAGACCAATATCTTCTTTCTAAAAAGCGCGACAGGTGTGGAGGGGGTCGCTTATTACAGCGCCACATGGAACCTGGTAGATCCTGTATCGGTACTTGCATCGGAGCAATTGCTGGGGTGGGTGGTCTTCCCGCTCCTCTCGGCACTCTGGTGGAAGAACCGGCCAAGCGTGGGTCCTTTAGTCCAAAGGAATGCCCAATGGCTCATGGCTCTGGCGCTGCCGATCATGTTCTTTTTGGCCGCGGAAAGCGACTTGCTCATCGGCTTCATCTACCCTGCTGAATATAAAGACGCGGCCTGGATGCAGAAATATCTTGTGTGGACCATACTGCTCTCCTTTGAAAACAACCTTTTCGCGTATGTAATGATGGTAGCAGGCGCGGCGAGGGTGCTGCTGGCCTTCGCAACCCTGGTCACCGTCTTGAACTTGCTGTACAATTATCTCCTGGTGAATTCGTACGGCCTGCTTGGCGGGTGTCTGGTTATTATTCTCACGAAGCTCAGCATGACGTGTCTTACAGTCCTCTATTGTCAACTCAAGTTCGGTTTTCTCAAGGTTACCGATTTTCTTTTCCCTGTCGGGCTCGCGGTTCTCTCGATGGCGTTGTTCTTCATTATCGAGCCGCTGGCAGGTCTCCATGCAGCTGTGGGCGCGACGCTCGGTTTTTATTTTGTCATTCTGTGGCAGCTAGGAGTAAAATTCCTTGGGAGATTCCCCCGCACCGAACCCGTCCCAACGACGCAAGACAGGAGGGAGCAGCCATGAAGCACAAGGTTCTGATCGCCAGGTGCGATGAGTACGACCCTGCCCGAATCGCCGCAATCGTTAGGGAGGGCATGAAAGAGCTGGGCGCGCAGCCGCACGGCAAGACCATGCTCAAGCCCAATTGCGTGCTGGCCCATCCCGAAGTCTTTCCCCACGCGTTTACCAGAGCGGAATTCCTCGACGGGGTCATTGCCGCGACCAAGGAGGCGGGCGCAGGCATCAAAGAACTCTCGGTGGGGGAACGGTGCGGCATCACTATTCCGACACGGTTTGCGTTCAAGCAGGCCGGGTATACCGAGGTCATCAAGAAGCACCGGATCAAGGCCGATTACTTTGACGAGGCAAAGCAGGTTCCGGTGAAGCTGACAAAGAAACAGAGCCTCCGGGACCTCATCTTTGTTCCCAAGCCTGTTGCAGAGTGCGATTTCCTTATCAATCTGCCCAAGTTCAAGGCCCATCCGTGGACGCGGCTTACACTCAGCCTGAAGAATTTCATCGGGATACAGGACGATCGGCACAGATTGGTGGACCATAACTCCTTCCTGGAACACAAGATCGCGGACCTCCAAGAAGTGATACAGCCCAGTTTCATAGCAATCGATGCCATTATAGCCGGGCAGAAGATGATGCTCACCCCGACGCCTTTTCCCATGGGCGCAATTGTGATGGGGACGAACTCTTGCGCGGTGGACACAGTCTGTTGCCATATGGTCAATGTGGACCCGAAAGATCTCATCCACCTCAAGATGGCCTCCGAACGAGGCTTCGGCCCCATGAGCCTCGATGAGATCGAAGTCGCGGGCGATTTCCCGCTGGAAGAGGTTCAGCATAAGACAAAGGACTTTGAATTCTGTCTGGAGCGCGTGGACGATTATTTCAAGAGCACCAAAGCGCTGAAGTGCACGGTAGGCACGTTCCCCGAGCAGCATTCAACGGATTACTGCTGGGGCGGATGCCCTGGAGCGCTCCAGGAAGCAATGCATATCAACATCGGCGCGTACCCCGACGTGGATGACCGCATGAAAAAGGTTCGATACGTGGTGGGCAAGGTCGAAGGGCCTCTCGATCTGCAGGATGGTGAACGGATTATATTCGCAGGCGATTGCTGCCAATGGGAGGGTACCATTGACGGCGAAAAGGTCACGATCAAAGGCGACTACAAGACCACCACGGATGTGGACCCCAGGAAAGTGGGTTCCAATGATATGATTATGAAGATTGTGGGGGCAGTGGCACACTGTATCTCCAACAGATCTTCACGATACATCCACGCCAAAGGGTGCCCCGTCTCCGTGGGTCAGCACGTGAATTACCTTTCATCGTTGGGCAAGATCCCCAATGCCAATTTCGATCCGCGCATGTTGGTTCCGGTCAACATCGCGTACTGGCAGATGCGTCTGAACCGCTTCTATAACCGATTCTTCGGATGATCTCGAGTCCGCGCTGCAGTGACTGCCTCATGTTTGACTTTGGGACGAGACAAGGGGTGAATTCCGGCAACAGGTCTCGCTTCCAGTCGCGCGGAAACCTGGTAGTGGGGATTCATCGATGACGGGACAGCAAGGGGACTGCCACTCATAGAGGCTGAGTCCCTTCTCCGAGAATATCGAGATACTCCTTATAGACGTATATCCTGTCCCTGGCTTTACCGGTAATCTCCTTCACCATCCCGATCCCTTCCAGCCTCTTCAGGGCTGCCGTCACGGTCGGTTGGGATATTCCGATCTCCGTCGAGGCTCTGGGAATCTCCAAAACAGGCTTCTTTTGAAGATAGGAATGGACTCGTGAGACATTTCCGGCTGCCTGTCCCATGTTCTCAATACGAGTCCGGTCATGGGTAAACAGACTCGTGATCCGTTGTGCGGTTTTCACGGCTTGCTCCGCGGTTTCTATCACGCCTTCCAGAAAGAAGGTCACCCAGGCTTCCCAGTCCCCTTCAATCCGAACTCTGTGTAACAGATCGTAATAACTGTTCCGATGTTCCTTGAAATAAAGGCTCAGGTAAAGGAGCGGTTCGGACAGAGCGCCTTCAGTGCAAAGCAGGAATGTGATCAAAAGCCTTCCGAGGCGTCCATTGCCATCGAGAAACGGATGAATCGTTTCAAACTGAACATGACTAAGCGCTGCCTTGAGAAGCAACGGGGTTCGCACAGGTTGATCGTGAAGAAATTTTTCCAGGTCACCCATACAAGCGATGAGTTTTTCCGGTGGAGGGGGAACGAATCGCGCATTACCCGGACGAGTTCCACCGATCCAGTTTTGTGATCTTCTGAATTCCCCGGGGCTTTGCGTACTGCCTCGTCCCTTAGAGAGGAGTATCCCGTGAATCTCCCGTATCAATCTCAACGAAAGAGGGAATCCGCCCCTCAGCCGTTCCAGACCATGATTCAGTGCCGCCACGTACTGCGATACTTCCTCCACGTCATCTATCGGTACTCCCGGCGCTTCGTCATATTCGTGCAGCAGGAGATCGGACAATGAAGACTGCGTTCCCTCAATCTGAGAAGAGACAACTGCTTCCTTGCGAACGTAGAAGTAGAGAAAAAGGGAGGGGTCGGGGAGAAGAAGCGTCAGGGCATCGAGACGACCCACGGCTCGGTTGGCTTGCTCCAAGAGGTCAAGGTCAGTGTGCAAGGGTGGATCCGGTGGCAAAGCAAACGGGATAAACGCGTCGAAGCCTTCGGATGCTGTGGTTTGGCGTACAAGTCTTCCCTGAAGGCCACGATTCATCATCCGGCTCCATTGTTAAAGAGGTCTTTAACAGACTCATCTATTATTAAAACATGGCCGTTCATTTTTTAATAGCAAAATACGCATCCCGATTTACGTAACCGGTTGAGCAAAGATTCTCCGTATTATTCATTGTCTGGCCAGAGCCTCGCCGACATAGGGGAGCAGCTCTGCTATGGAGGACGCGGGGGTAGGGTTGGTGATGAGACCAAGCATCCGGTTTGCTTGCGCTCCGATTCGGGCGGCATCGGGAACGGATCGACCGCTGTGGATGAGCGCGGCGACAATCCCGGTCAAGCTGTCACCGGTGCCGCCGATTGGTTCCATCGCTTCCACGCACGGCTCGCATACCGTGGCAATAATCCCGTCCGCGGACGCGATGTAGTCGCATCGGCCCTTTACCAGTAGGTGCCCCGCTGCATTCTCGTGCGCGTAGGCTCTTCGGATGAGTTCCGGAGCTTTTTTCTCGTCTTGAAGAAGAAAGCCGCGCGTGTAGAACGGATGCGGCGCGTCTTCGTCCGCCAGAAATGCCATCTCGCCCACGTCAGGTGTGAAGAGATCGTAGGATGGAGCCAGGCCGCTCATTTTGGCGACGTACATCCAGCCCGCGTCCGCAACCATGATGGGCTTGCGATCAAGCTCTTCAATCTTCAGGAATACTCGGTTGTGCCAGTCAATGTCCGGCTGCAAGTAATGAAAGACCATGAGAGGTTCGACCGTTCGGTCGAGGCGCTCCAGCAAAGCTTGATACAGACGAGCGCTCCCGTCGCCTCTTCCCGTGTCCCCTGCTATGAGCGCGGTGGGCGGCTCCACTTTCAGCGCTTGGGCGGCGAAGCAAGCTGCGGCAAGGAGCGCGGGAGTCCCTCGTGCAGGAGTGATGGAATAGCTGCCGATTCGCAGGGTTCCGTTTTCGATCAAGCACTGAGAATCCAGCACCGGCACGTCTTCCCTGGGCACTGTGCCGACGATCAACCACGACATTGCCGCCTCAATTCATCGTACGCCATTTGGAGCGCGTACCCGCACAGCGAGTGCCCGAGCGTGCGCGGCTCGGGTGCGGCATCTAGGGTCTTTCCCACCACGCGCTCTGCCAGAAACGGCACGTCAGGGCAGCCTCCGCCGGAAACATTGACGATCATTCGATCGGCCTTGCGAATCGTCATCTTCATATTGGCAGCGCGGACCATCAGGTACTCCCCGAAGTCCTTCGTGTTGTACAAACTGACCGGTTCCAGGAGCGTGTCCTGAAGCGGCAATATCTGCATGGGTTTGATACGCTTCGCGGACAGGACCCCGGCCACTTCGAGCTCTTCCACAATCGGGAATTCAATTGCCATATCGCAGCCGGTCTGGATCTCCGGAGGGGGCCCTTTGATTGCCACACGAATTCCAGCGCTTCTCAGAGCGGTTTCGGCCGCGATTACCTCGCTGGTGTGCTCGAAGAGCAAGAGCCCGCGTCCGGATAGGCTTTCACCCGATTGCTGCTCTTGATCCTCAGGGTACCTCAGCGCACGTATGGCTCGTGTAAAGAGGTTCATGCGCGTTTGAAGAGGAGCCGGTACTCCTCGCCTTCCTCTTTGATTTCGGCAAGCTCCCAGCCGCTCTTTTGCCCAGCTCGGGTCACGTTCTCTTTGCTCGTTGCGTTGTCCACCAGCACTTCGATCTCGCCGGAATCCAGTTCCCGCATCTTCGAGATCGCCATCAGAACCGGTTGGGGGCAGGACAGCCCCCGAGCATCAACTCGTTCCGTCATCTGCGTACTCCTCTCAGGAGCCCACCTTCCTGATATTGGTGAATCCTATGAACAAACAGATCGTTAACGTAACGATCACTGCGGCCATCCCGTACGGCCCGATCCCAGCCGGTGAGCTGGCCAACCCGAAATTGTGAGCAAAGGCTGCGCCCGCAAGCATACCGAAAACAAAGATTGCAGCGTCTCCGTCACCTTCGCCGGACATGAATAATTGCCGACCCGGACATCCACCTGCCAGTGCGAAGGCTAGACCCGCGACTACCATGCCCGAGAAGTTCCAGAAAGTCTGAGTATGTGCCACGGGCTGGTTTGCAAAACCTGGGTGAAATTGTCCCAGAGCCATATTGGTCGCCCACGCAATCACGAGGAGCGCCAAGACACCCGAAAAGAGGTGCCAGTGCCTGAACAAGAAGAGGTCTCTCAGCGCTCCCATGGTGCAAAATCGGCTCCTTTGCGCCAATACGCCAACCACGAGTCCCACGCCCAAGGAAGCAACCAGAGGCGCGTACTGGGCTCCTGGGCCCTTCAAACTATAGAATAAGACACCACTCTTTGCCTGGGCGGCGGCCGGAGGGAAAATGAATCTCAGGGCTAGGAGACCGACGATCACCACGGGCATGAGCAGACCTATCCCCGCGCTTTCTTTGACCGAGCGCCCAAGACTGTAACCGTATTTGAAGAACAAACAGCCTATGCCTATGCCGACAGCCAGTCCCAGAAAGCCGAAAATCGCGTTCCCATCACCGCCTGCTAGTCTGAGAATCACACGCCAGGGACAGCCCAAAAATATCAGCGCGCCGATCATCGCGCACATTCCCAGCAGGAATCTCGCGAGAGGCGCGGATCCGCCGCGGGGCCGAAATTCGCCCACCGCGAGCGCGGCAAGGAACGCACCCAGGACAAAGCCAAGAATCTCCGGTCTGAGGTACTGCACTAAATCCGCCCGGTGCAATCCCAGAGCCCCCGCGATGTCGCGGTCGAAGCACGCAACGCAAACTCCCATGTTCCCCGGGTTGCCGAGCTTCTGCAGTATGGGAGCAAGAATCCCGATAATCGCCCCAACCACGATGATTCCCGCGGAAGTTGCAAAGATGTTTCTTTTGAGCATGAGAACAGTCTCCTCTATCCAGGCTAATGCCGCACCGATGACTTGTAGGTTGCGCGCGTTGCGATCCCGCGGTGAGCAGAATTTCCGCGGTCGCGGGAGTTTGAAGGAACCTTTACATCGGTAAGACCTATTTGTCAAATAGATTTAGCCGATGCGAGGCGGTTCGGACGTCCCCCTTCACCAGCTATTGAAATTGCGATACTCTCCGTGGTCATGAGACCGAACGCCGTGTCACATCTGCATTTCAGTTTCTGTGCCCCGAGGATGCTCTCAGTAAAACCCTGCCGGAATTGGATGATTCTGCTATTCCTGGCCGGACTGTCCTGCTTTACGGATAGTAGTCTCGCTCAAGCCGGTGCATCCCAGCCTAAGTTCGACGTGACGCCGGAAGGTCCTGCGGTGAAGGTGGCGCAGATTGTGGGAGAATACGACCGGGAGCGGAAAGAACCGACACGCAACCTCACGTTGAGTCGCTATGGGCTCTTGGGCACCGACCTGGGCGTGCCGTTCCGGCACAAGAACCGCACCTATCTTCTCTTCGGAGACACATCCGGGATTCGAGGCGGGGATGCAATCGCTTATTCGACGGACACGAACCTCGAGGACGGGCTTGGGCTCACCTTTATCCAGGACGAAAAGGGGAATTACAAGCCGGTCACCATTCCGGGCATCAGTCAGGGGGGCTTTGAAGTGCCCATGGAAGGGGTCAGCGTTGCAGATCGGATGTACGTGTACCACACCACGGATCACCGGCCCACAGCCACTATGGGCCGATCGGTGGTTGCACGCTCAGACGATGACGGTCATACGTTTCAATATCTTTACGACCTGTCAGTGCTGCATTTTATCAACGTTTCCATCGTGAAAGTGGACGCAGCTCAATGGAAGGGCCTGCCTTCTTCGCACGGTGAGGGCCTGGTCATGTTCGGTTCCGGGACGTTCCGCAAGAGTGATGTGCGGCTCGCGCACCAACCCGCATCCCAAATCGACCGCCCGAACAGCATACGGTACTTCCGTGGGCTCGACAGCAAAGGGAAGCCCCGATGGAGTTCGCGAGAAGCCGACGCTTCGGCGCTGTTTACTCAACCGTGCGTGGGGGAGTTGTCTGTCGCATATAACAGGTTCATCCGCAAGTGGATTATGTTGTACAACTGCGACTCTGAACCGCTGGGGATAAACATGCGAACCGCGGACAAACCTTGGGGCCCGTGGTCTGAGCCCCAGGTGGTATTTCATCCGGTCACAGATTCTGCGTGTTGCCGTTTCATGCACGGGGCCTGGGGATCGGAACGATGCGACCTTCTGCACGATCCCGGGCGAGAGAACGTCAGGGGGGACGTGTACGGACCGTATCAGTTCGAGGATTTCTCCACAGGAGATGAAGACCGCACCACGATTTATTTCACCCTGTCGACGTGGAACCCGTACACGGTGGTCCTGATGAGGTTATCGTTGAGAAAAACACCCGCTTCTATTACCAAATTCGAATCAGGGCATCCGGAGGTCGGACTCCTCCAGCAGACGGTAAATCTCGTCGGCGGTTTGGGCATTCAAGAGGCTTTTCTTGAGGATGGGATCTTTCACCACGCGAGAAACCCGTGCCAGCGCCTTGAGGTGGTCGCTCGCAGAGTTCTTGGGCGCAACCAGAAGGAAGAATAAGTGGGCCGGCTTGTTGTCCATGGAATGGAAATCAATCCCGCGCGGACTCTTACCGAAGCTGGCAGCTATGGAACGCAGCCCTTCCATTTTTCCGTGAGGAATGGCCACTCCGCCGCCGATGCCTGTGCTGCCCAGGTCTTCGCGTTCAATGAGGCTTCTGACCAGGGCGTCTTTGTCCATGTGAGGATGGGCCAGCGCGATGGGCTCTACGAGCTCTACCAAGACATCGTCTTTGGTGGCCGATTTCAAGTCTGAGATGATTCCTTCTCGATGAAGGAAGTCTGTTATTCGCATCTAACTTGTCCCTGATTCGGCCGCGTCGCCCTGGATCTCACCGGGTCCGAAGTGGCCGAGCCAAATTTCCTGTGGCTGGAAGTCAAAGGGCTTACGGAAATCCGTAAGCCCGAGATCACTCGTGCATTCACGAGCGGTTATTGTTTACGGGTTCTGCGGCACAATCAGGCCGTAATTGCCGTCCTTTCGGCGGTAGATCACATTAATCGACTGAGAGCCTGCGTCGTTGAAGACGAGGAAGTGCTGCTGAGTAAGATCCATTTGCATGACCGCCTCGTCAAGGGACATGGGCTTGACAAAGTAGTTATCCGTTTTGATGATTTGCGGTTCTCGATCCTCCTCAAAGCTTTCTTGAGCATACGTCTCACGGCGCCAACGGAGTTCCTTGCCCTGAATAGGCTTGTGGTTGCGGATCCTTTCCCGGTACTTTTTCACCTGGCGTTCGATCTTGTCCATCACCAGATCGATGGCCGCGTACATGTCTTCGTGAGCTTCCAGGCCCGCTATGCGGATTCCGTTCGCGCTGATAACCACCTCCGCTATTTGGCGGAACTTCTCGACCTTCAAGGTGACCTGAATGTCCATTGGATGATCGATGTACTTGTCGAGTCTCCCGGTCCTCTCCTGCGCATAGTTTCTGAGCGCATCCGAGGCTTCCATGTGCCTGAACGTTACTGTGGTCTGCATCTCATGCAACCTCCTTGACCTGGGAATTCAACTCCTGTGGTATTAGAATTTCTTCTTTCTCTTACTTGACGGAGGAATACCCAGTAACTCTCTATACTTAGCTACAGTCCGGCGGGCAATATCTATCCCTGTCCCGGCTAACTGTTCTACGATTTGCTTGTCACTCACCGGTTTCTTCGGATCTTCCTGCTTGACGATTCGGGCGATCTGGTTCTTGACCGATTCCGAGGCTATGGAATCACCGCCCTGCGGCAATCCTGAGTTGAAGAAATACTTCAGCTCAAAGATGCCCCGGGGAGTGTGCACGTACTTATTGGTGGTGACACGGCTGATGGTGGATTCGTGCATCTCGATGTCATCGGCCACGTCTTTGAGGATCAAAGGCTTCAGATAGTCGATGCCCTTGTCAAAGAATTCGCGCTGGAATTTCACTATGGACCTGGTGACTTTGTATATGGTCCTTTGGCGTTGATGGATGCTCTTAATGAGCCACATCGCGCCTCGCATCTTTTCTTGAATATAATCACGCGTCGCGCCGTGTGCACTCCTCGTCTGGAGTTGCCTCTGATAAAAAGAGCTTATCCTGAGGCGCGGCAGCCCGTCGTCATTCAACACCACGGTGTAATCGTTTCCGATTTTTAGGACGTACAAATCAGGGACCACATATACCGTGTCGGAATTTCCGTACAGGCTACCCGGCTTGGGATTCAACGACGCGATGAATCTCGCCGCGGTCTTGACTCTATCGAGTGAGACCTTCAGCTTTCGAGCCACCTTATCCAGGCTACCCTTCTGAAAGAGATCAAAAGCTTCCTTGAGGATACGGACGGCCACCAGGTCTGACTGCGGGTCGGCTTCAGTCTGAAGCGTCAGGCACTCTTGAAGCGTGCGTGCAGCCACGCCAGGAGGATCGAACTTTTGCACTTCTCCAAGGACACGTTCCACGTGCGACACGTCTGTTGACCCTGCCTCTGCGATTTGCTCCAGGCCCACGTCCAGATAACCCTTTTCATCGATATTCCCGATCAGCTCCAGGGCTATCCTGCGGTCAGCGTCATTCAGCTTGCTCAGGCGCAACTGCTGAAGCAGGTAATGAAAGAGATTGTCCCCGCGTGCAGCCACGTTATCCAGCGGGGATCGCTCGTTGGCCGACCGATCCACCGGCGCGCGATCTCCGCCGTAGGTTTCCAGATATGCGCCCCAATCCACATTCAGCGCATCTTTGTCACCGTGTTCGGGTTCTTTGACCGATTCTTCCAGCGATTTTAAGTCGTTGCGATTCTCTCGCTCCTGCTCTACGAGGGGCTCATCTTCCGCGACCGGTTCCAGCAAAGGGTTCTCTCGCATCTCGTGCTCCACCGCATTCACCATTTCCAGGTGATTGTACTGGAGCAGCTTGATCGCCTGCTGGAGCTGCGGCGTCATGACCAATTGCTGGGTCTGACGCAAAGTCTGTCTAATTTGCAGTGGCATTGGAACCGATGCTTCTCACATGCTGAACTTGCTACCGAGATAAACTTCGCGAGCCCGTTCGCTCGCGGCGATGGTTTGCGGATCCCCCTTTTCCAGAATTCGGCCTTTATCCAAGAGATAAATTATATCACAAACACCCAGGGTCTCTCTAGTGTTGTGGTCCGTGATCACGATGCCGATACCTCGCTCCTTGAGGCTGGAAATGATCTTCTGGATTTCCACCACGACAATAGGGTCTAGCCCGGCGAACGGCTCGTCAAGGAGGATGAAATCAGGATCCGTAACCAGCGCCCTCGTGATCTCCAAGCGTCGCGTCTGGCCGCCGGAGAGACTGTCGGCCCTCTGGTTTCGGAGATCGCTGATATCCAGCTCTGAGAGCAAGCGTTCCAGCCTTCCCTCGCGGCGGGGCTTTTCAGGCTCCACCATTTCAAGGATGGCCATGATGTTCTCCGCGACCGTGAGCTTGCGAAAGACCGAGGTCTCCTGAGGCAGATAGTTGATGCCCAACCGGGCTCGCAGATATACGGGCAACTGGGAGATGTCCTGGCCGTCCAGATAAACCACACCGTCGTCGGGAGTAATCAGCCCGCTGATGATATAGAACGTAGTTGTCTTCCCCGCTCCATTGGGACCCAACAACCCCACCACCTGGCCGGAACGAATCACCATGCTCACATCGTTCACGACACGTTGGCCACCATAGGTCTTCACGAGTCCCCGAGCGACCAGCTCTCGGTTTTTGACTGCTATTTCTCCTTTTTCGGCTCGCCGCCGGATATAGTGATGTCGATTCTCTGGTCCTTGCCGCTCTTCAATTCGGCCTTGTTTTCATCCAGATAGATGATGATCATGTCTGCGATCCCCATATCCGACCCTTTCCAGAATCGTGGCGGACCTTCCGTCAAGGTGATTGTGCGCTTCCCGCGGTCATACAGAGCCTTTCCTGCGGTAGCCATGGTCTCCTTGTAGACCAATTTCACGTTGCCGGTAGCGGTGATCGATTTGACATCGCTCACGCGCGGGGTGCCGGCGCTGAATTTCCTGCCCTTATCTTTCGGACCTGCCTTCGGGTTCGGGTCATTAAAGATCAGCTCCATAAGCTCACACGTCAGGGTGAGGTCCCCTTGGGTGGCCCTCACTGCTCCGACGAATCGGGTCTTTATTCCTTCTGGAATGGTACCGGTCGTAGCTTCACGGGACGTTATATTGATCGGCTGGTCCGAATCCTTGAGTAAAGAATCGCCTTGGCTCCGCGCGGACGCGGTCGCAAGAAGACCCAGACAGAATATGGAAGCGCATAGCCAAGCTATCGCCGACTTCATGGGAGAGCTCCCCTTGTCAAATAGGTAGTCTGCCGCCTGGCTCCAACCACTTCACATTGAAGAGTTGAGCCTTCACATCTCGCTCGATCTTTGCCTCTTCCTTCTCGATCCACAGCTTCAGGCCTGTCCCGTTCAGGACAAGGTCCGGGGTCTCGATGGAGACCGGAGAATCCGTATGCACCACCAGCGAGTCGTGGCTGTAAAAAACCTCGTCTGCACTGAAGAGCGCACCGTTGTATTCGATTGTCACGTTTCCTTTGGCCGCGAAGTTGTTCGTCCTGCGGTCCAGTTCTCCTGTTTCAGCTCTCAAGACAATCTTGGAGCCGTCCTTTGTCCGATAAACCACTTCCGGCGATTTCAAGGTCACCCTGTCCATTGAAGGAGTGGCAAGCGCCTCCGTGGCCTTGAGATCGAACGGGTGCGCGCCGGACGACGAGTACGTGAAAGCCTCAATACGGGTTCCCGGCTCAGGTGGAGCCGCTGAATCCGGAACGTGCGGCCGGGACACTACCTTGGACACGGCATAACCACACACAAGGAGAGCCACGCAGAAGACCATGAGGTACTGAGCGGCCTTCTTCGCGTTTCTCAGCCTGTACCAGCGTTCGATTTCCTTGTGGTTCATGCGCGGGCCCTTGCCTCGCGGTCATCATGCAAAGCGAGCAGTCAAAGCTTATTCGTAATACCGGGCCATCACTATGTCCCAAAGCCCTTGGGCCTTGAGCACCATCTCCACCACTTCACGTGCCGCGCCGCGGCCTCCACTGTGCCGGGTTATGTACGTGGCCTCACACCGCACTTCAGCGGGCGCTTCAGGAACCGTAACTCCCACGCCGACCCGCCGGAACACGGGGATGTCAACCACATCGTCTCCCATCACCAGAATCTGATCGGGACTAAGTTTCTGCTGCTCCAGGATTTCTCCCAGGACCTTCTTCTTATCCCGGACCTTCTGGTGAACTATCGTGATTCCGAGGTCTTCCGCCCTTTTGGGCACGATCTCGGAAACCCGTCCGGTGACGAATGCGACTTCGAGGCCGAGTCTCTTAGCAATCTTTATACCATGTCCGTCTCGTACATCAAAGAATTTTATCTCAAGCCCCCCAGTACCAAAGACAATTCGGCCATCAGTCAGGATTCCGTCAACATCAAAAATGATGAGGCGGATTTTGCGCAGCTTCTCCTCAAGGGTCTCCCCAGGCTCCTCGCGGACCGGCGCAGTGGTCTGAGCTGTCGCAGGCGCAGGCGCGGCTTTCACCACCTCAAAGAGGGCTTTCAGATTGACTGCAAGCGATTCCAAATCGCTCAGAGGGAGTGAATTGGGTCCGTCGCATAGTGCGCGATCGGGATCAGGGTGCACTTCCATGAACACGCCGTCCGCGCCTGCCGCGACAGCGGCTCTGGCCAGATGCGGCGCCAGCGAGCGATCCCCGCCCGAACACGCTTCTCCGGCTCCTGGAGCCTGAACCGAATGGGTTGCGTCAAAGATTACCGGGAACCCGAAACGCTTCATACGCACGATGGACCGCATGTCCGCGACCAAATCCTGATATCCAAAGCTCGTGCCCCTGTCTGTGAGCAGGATCGTCTCGTTTCCCGTGCTTAGCACCTTCCGCACCGCGTGCTCCATCTGGTCCGGCGCGAGGAACTGGCCTTTCTTGATATTCACCGCTTTGCCCGTCCGGCCCGCGGCTACCAGCATATCGGTTTGGCGGCAGAGAAACGCGGGTATCTGGATCACATCCAGGACTTCTCCGGCGAGCGCGGCCTGATCCGGGGTATGGATGTCCGAGACGATGGGAAGGCCCGTGGCTTCACGAACTCTGGAAAGCGTTTCCAAACCTTTCTCAATCCCCGGGCCTCGATAAGAATCTATGGATGTGCGGTTCGCCTTGTCGAAAGAAGCCTTGAAGATCACCGGGATATCGAGTCTCTTGCCGAGCGCGGCCACATCCTGGGCAATCCGCAGGGTAAGCTCTTCCGACTCGATCACGCAGGGTCCGAGGACCATGAAGAGCTTCTCGCCCCCTCCGATACGAAGATTCCCTATGTTCAAAACAATTGGCCCGGACGGAAAATCCCGCATCACGATTCATCCTCCTCCAAACGAACACGCCTGGGGTCAGGCTCAGTGTCCGGAGCGATATCGCTCCTGTCCACCCTTATGGCAGGTTCCTCGGGGACTGGCAACAGCCGGAAGAAGGTTTTCTAACAGGCCGGATTTGGCACGATCATAGGAAAAGGAAACGGGCCACGCTTTTCAGTACTTCGTACTAGGCCTTCCCCCAAGCGCTGGAAGCGCTTGGAAAAGTGGGGAGTTTTTTGAAAGGGGGGTTCCGGGGGGAAAACCTTTTTTGCACAAAAAAGTTTTCCCCCCGGAAAGCGCTGTTTCAAAGAAGCTCTTCGCTCTTTCAGCCGCTCTTACTCAGCGACTGCGTCGCTTGGTTCGAGGGTTTCGGGCTCTTGAACCCGCACAGCGCGCAGTTTGCTCAGCTTGCCTTCGGATTCAAGCTCTTTGGCCTTGCGGTATTCCACGCACGCGCCGATGTACGAAACGAAGAGCGGGTGAGGATCCATAGGCGTGGATTTGAACTCAGGGTGGAACTGGCATCCCACAAACCACGGATGGTCTACGAACTCGATCATTTCTACCAGGGTGCCGTCAGGAGAGATCCCGCCCGGGACTAATCCTTTGGCCTTCAAAGCTTCCATGAACTCAGGGTTGAATTCGTATCGGTGGCGGTGCCGTTCGCTTATGACTTCCTTTCCGTAGATCTCGAAGCACCGCGTTCCTCGCTGGAGCACGCAGTCATACGCACCTAGACGCATGGTGCCCCCTTTGTTTACGATGTCGCGCTGCTGATCCATGAGGTGAATGACCGGGTACGGAGTGTGAGGATCGAATTCAGTGGAATTGGCGCGGTCCATGCCGCACACGTTTCGAGCGAACTCCGCAACCGCGATCTGCATGCCCAGGCAAATCCCGAAGTAGGGGATTCGATTCTCCCGAGCAAATTGCGCGGCCCTCATCTTTCCTTCTATACCGCGGGAGCCGAACCCTCCGGGCACCAGGATGCCGTCCACGCCATCGAAGTGTCGCTCAATGCCTGGCTTTTCCAGTTCTTCGGAATCGAGAAACCGCAGATTAACCTTGGCATTGTTGTAAACGCCCCCGGCAAATAGCGCCTCATTCAAGCTCTTGTATGAATCCTCCAAGTGAACGTACTTTCCGGCTATGCCGATGGTGACCTCTGTTTCAAGAGATTCCACCTTCTTCACGAAGTTTTCCCACTCTTCCAGCCGAGGCGCTCTTGTCCATACGTTCAGGTGCTCGACGATCTTTTGATCCAGCCCTTCTTCGTGGAACTTGAGAGGAAGCTCGTAAATGCAGTCCACGTCCTCGGCCGCGATGACCTCCTCGGGCCTCACGTTACAGAAGAGCGCGATTTTCTCTTTCACGTCCCTGGTGATCTTCTGCTCGGTTCTACAGATCAGGATGTCAGGCTGGATGCCCACTTCCCGCAGGGCCTTTACGCTGTGCTGAGTCGGCTTAGTCTTCACTTCGCCTGAAGTCTTGAGGTAAGGGAGCAGCGTGAGGTGTATGTACAGCACATTCTGCGGGCCCAGGTCGGCCCGGAGCTGTCTGATAGCTTCCAGAAACGGCAGGCTCTCAATGTCGCCGACTGTGCCGCCTACTTCCACGATGGCAACGTCAACGCCGTTATCCAGTTCCCGGATGCGCATCTTGATTTCATCCGTGATGTGCGGAATTACCTGAACGGTCGCGCCCAGGTATTCGCCGCGGCGCTCCTTCTGAATGACCGCGTCATAGACTTGTCCTGTGGTCACATTGTTCTTCGTGCGAAGAGCCGCGTGGGTAAAACGCTCGTAATGGCCCAAATCCAGGTCCGTCTCCGCGCCGTCGTCAGTGACGAAGACCTCCCCGTGCTGGAAGGGGTTCATGGTCCCTGGATCCACGTTCAGGTAAGGATCCATCTTGAGCAGGGTCACCGTGAGGCCCCGGCACTCCATCAGCGCGCCGATGGAAGCCGCGGAAAGTCCCTTGCCCAGCGACGAGAGAACGCCCCCTGTCACGAATATGAATTTGGTGCTCTTATACATGGCGCTACTCCAGGACGTTGTGTGCCAGCCTCAGGGTGAGACCGCAAGCCCCGGAGCTTTTTAGCGGATCACGGGCCAACCGTCCCGCGAAGCACGCCCGGGTGGCGCGGTGTCAGCACCCAACAAGCTGAACAAATTAAAAAATGCCGACGTTATTGCGCTTTGTCAAACCAGCCTGCGAGATTCACGGGGCTTATCTCTATCGCATCCCGAGCTATTGTCAAGGACGATCTTCAAGCTAAGCGCAACTCGAATTCGGCAATCATTTAATGGAATTATACCATGTCGAGGAGATCGTGACAGCCCCCGGCAGGGATGGCTGGCGGAAAGGTGCTTTCGATAGTCTAGAACCGCAACGGT
>JBMOME010000065.1:0-19195 GCA_049323095.1 Thermodesulfobacteriota bacterium | reverse complement strand
TAGAAGACCTGACTGCCGGGAAACGGCAGGCGCTATTGAACGAAAAGCAGCGCCAGGCGCTTCGGCGCGAAATAGCTCAGCGTCAACTGTCGCAAAGGGCCCTTGCCGAGAACGAGCTCCGATTCCGGCAAACGTACGAGAATGCTCCGATGATGATGCAGACGGTAGACAGGCAAGGAATCATTCGGAACGTGAATTCCAAATGGTTGACGGATTTGCGTTACGGTCGAGACGAGGTCATTGGGCAGGAGGCAGCGTCAGTAATTGGCGAGACATCGCACAAGACGTTCACTTCGGCCCTTGAAACGCAATGGGGCACGAAGGAAGTCCGTGATGTGCACCTTCAGTACCGACGCAAAGACGGTGAGATGTTAGAGGTCCTACTGGACGGAGTGGTCACGGACGATCCCACGTGGGGCGCGGTGGGGTTATGGACTCTTCGCGATATCACACACCAGATGGCGTTGGAGCAACATCTTCGACAAGCCCAGAAGATGGAAGCCATTGGGACGTTGGCAGGAGGAATCGCGCACGATTTCAACAACCTGCTACAGATCATTATCGGTTTTGCAGATCTTCTGCTTATGCGCAAGGATCAGGGGTCTCCCGACTACCCGGCTTTACACTCCATACATGAGGCTGGTCGAAGGGGCTCTGATTTGGTGAATCAGATTCTGACATTTAGTCGGAGAGTACCCACCAGTCCTCGTCCCGTGAATCTAAACGACGTTATCGAAGAATCGGTCCAGCTTCTGTCCCGCACTATTCCTAAGGTGGTCGAGATTGAGCTTAAGCTTCAAGACGACCTATCGCCCATACTGATTGATCCCAGCCAGATTGAACAAGTCCTTATTAACCTCTTGATCAACGCGAAAGACGCCATGCCGCAAGGAGGCCACGTCACCATTTGTACGAGCCATGCAACGCTCGACGAGAGGTACTGCCGCACTTATCCCGAAGTTCAACCGGGAGAGTATGTTGTCCTAAACGTATCCGACACCGGATACGGCATGGACAAGGATGTTGTCGACCGAATATTCGAGCCGTTTTTCACCATGAAAAAGCCGGGGGAAGGAACGGGTCTGGGACTTGCTATTGTCTTTGGCATAGTAAAATCGCACGGAGGATATATTTCGTGTCGCAGCCGCCTGGGCAAAGGCACGACCTTTGAGCTTTGCTTTCCGGCAATGGAGTTGGAGATTGGTTCCAATGCTTCAGACGCCAGCGAACGCCCGGTTCTTGGCACAGAGACTATTCTTCTGGTTGATGACGAAGAGCCCATCCGAAACTTCGCCACCGAAGTGCTGAGTAAGGTCGGATACACCGTTCTTGTCGCCGCGGATGGGAGGGAGGCGCTGGAGATATATCAAAAACAAGGAGGCACAATTGATCTCGTCGTGTTGGATCTTGTGATGCCGAAGATGGGAGGCGTGCAGTGTCTAGAGGAGCTGTTGAAATTCGATCCGAGCGCGCGCGTTCTTATAGTCAGTGGGCATCTCCTCGATCCGCACACTACGGCGTTGATTCAGCAGCGAGCAAAAGGAATAGTGAAGAAGCCTTTGAAAGTGGCTGACGTTCTCCGTGCAGTTAGAGGCGTCCTGGACGAATGTTGACCCAGCCGGATGGGGATCTCGCGAAATGGACAGGCAAAGCGCGTTTAACGGCCGGTGACAAGCGGGACGCTTATCCTACCATTCACTCCTCGCCATGACAGCTCGTGTGTCGTGTCTTATGAGAATAATAGCGGACGGGTATCACATATCGTCGATGGTCACGATCGCGCCCTCTGTGTAAGCGTGAGCCAAGTTCACATCTTGAAGAATGCAGTGCATGAGCTGGGACTTCGACAGATTAGCTCCGGCCAAATCCGCGCCTCGCAGATTAGCCTCGAAAAGATTGGCTTCGCAAAGGAAGGCCCAGACGGCATATGCCATGGTCAGATTCGCTTCGGACAAATCTGCTTTTGCAAGATTAGTTTTGTAAAGGACTGCTCCGCAAAGATCCGCAGCTGTCAGCTTGGCTTCTCGCAAGTTCGCACCGGTGAAATCTGTTCCCACCAGCTGAGCTTGCGACAGGTTAGCTCTAACGAGACGCGCACCAGTCAGCTCCAATCGTGACAAGTTGGCTCCCGACAGGTCCGCACATGACAAATCAACCTTGTCAGCTACTGCCTTTTCCACCAGTGAGCCGAGAGAAGTTGCGGAACCCTCGGTGATTGTAGCCCCTGTAAATCTATTTCTTACACAGAACCCGGTTTCGGGCTTCAAAGAATTTCTATTGTTCTGCCCGCTGCCGGCTCTGTTGTTCCTCGAGAGTTTCCCGTAAAGCTTTTGTAATACATTGGCGCTAAAAGGGTATTTCTCCAGAAGAGCCTTGTAATCAGTGCCTTTCTTTATCTCCCGGGCTAACTCCTCTTCGTCAATACTTTCTCTTTCCACGGTCCTCAGGTAATTTTCAGGTGTCGTCGTGTCCAAGAGAGGAGTTCCCACTGTTTCGCGAGTGCGTTCGCAATAGTCCGCCTCAGTGATGATTCGTTCCGCCAGGAGTTTATCAAAGAGGCTGCGCAATCCTCGCGCAGAGATATTGTATCGCTTCATCAGGGTCGCGTCGTCCATCCCGGCCCTAATAGATTCCAGCGCATCCTTCGCCGGTATCACAGGTCTCAAGGCTGAACGGTCGCGCTGTTTGCGCTCGCTTATGTCCAGAATAACCCACCACTGAGAGCTGGATAAACGTTCTCTTAATTCAGAGGCTTTCAGGAGGCCTGCGCGTAGCAATTCGCCAAAGATCAACTGCAAGCCCTGGGCCGATACGCCGAACCTCTCCATGAGCTCGGGGTCTGTCGATCCGCTCCGAACGCTATTAACAAAGTCCACTGCCTCGATTCGCACGCTCTTAGGCATCAAGCATTCTCCATGCCCTCTCTTCGCCATTGAGGCCAACTCGAGGACCGCGTCCTCGGACCCGGTCTTCAAGCTTCTGTCGTCTTACACAGCCCCATGAGCTTCCGTGATCGGCAACCCACACCAAGAAAACTGAGGCCGTCGATCGTGATGACTTTATCAACAAGCTTAAAGTCTCACCGATTTCCACACGGTCGTCTAGGTGCCGGCCAAACTGATTCTGATCTTGCGACAAAGACTGTCGAGTGTAAACGGTTTGGAGAGAAAGCTTATGTCCGGATCGAGAACGCCGTGGTGAACTATAAAATCGTCGGTATAGCCCGACATATACAAAACCTTCATTTCCGGTCGAGCTCCTACCAAAGCGCCAAAAAGGCTCCTTCCATCCATCTTGGGCAGGATCACGTCAGTCAGCAGCAAATCAATCGATCCGGGATAGTTCCCGGCAATTGTGATTGCTTCTTCCGCTGAGGCAGCCTGCAACACCGTGTAGCCCTGCGACTCCAGGGCCTCAAGAGCTACATTTCTTACAGAGTCTTCGTCTTCCACCAGTAAAATCGTTTCTCCACCTCCCGGCTCTTGGGAAGGTTTTGTCGCAGTGGCCTCTTTGACTAATTCCGCGGCAGCCCGTGGAAGATATATCCGAAAGGTAGTTCCCCTTCCTTCCTCGCTGTACACGGTGATATGCCCATCATGTTGTTTCACTACTCCATAAACAGTGGAAAGCCCCAAGCCCGTTCCCGAGCCTTTTTGCTTAGTAGTAAAGAATGGTTCGAAACATCGAGAGACGGTTTCGAGGTCCATTCCATCACCGGTGTCGCTCACGGACAGCAACACGAAGTCGCCGGGCCTCACGTCGGATACTGCCCGAGCATATGCATCGTCTAGAACGACATTGGAAGTCTCTATGGTGAGGCTTCCGCCTGTCGGCATGGCATCACGAGCATTGACGGCCAAGTTCAGTACGAGCTGGCTTATTTGAGCGGGGTCCGCTTTGACATTGCCCAGAGACGGGTCAAGAATGGTTCTCACCTCGATGTGTTCCCCAATCAACCGTCTCAACATTCCTTGCAAGTCTTGCAGCAGGGCATTAAGGTTAATAATAGTCATTTCGAGGACTTGCCTCCGGCTGAATGCCAAGAGTTGCCGTGTCAGCTCGGCTGCGCGTTCCGTGGCATTCTGGATCTGACGGACCTTTTCCCATCTGGGATCATGTTCCTCGATCCTATTGGCAAGTAAGGTGGCGTAGCCCATGATCGCAGTGAGAAGGTTGTTGAAGTCATGAGCCACTCCTCCCGCAAGGCGCCCCACTGCTTCCATTTTCACAGCCTGCCGAAGCTGCTCCTCCAACGTCATTCGGTCGGTAATATCTCTCCTGTATTCTATTACTCCCTTTATTTGGCCGGTAGCAGAGTCAACTACAGGAAATGTATAAAGATCAAGCCACCCAGCAACATCTCCCTTTGATCCTAGCTTCGGTGTCACTTGAAGCCCGGGTCGCCCCGTTTCCATCGTTTCCTGCGCCGGACATGTTTCGCAGGGACGATCCCGCCCCTGGCACGCCTGGTAGCACTTCTTGCCGACCAACGGCATCATGTAGGAGTACCAGCGCTCCATCGTGGGATTCACGCGAACAATATTGAGCTCGGAGTCAAGTATGCTTACTCCATCCTGGATACTGGCGAAAACATCGGAAAGAAACCTTTCTCTCTCAAGGGCCCTCGCTTTCTCCTGTGACAGTTCGCTTGTACGCTCCATCACCCGCTTCTCGAGTTGTTGACTCAGTCTGTTGCTTTGGTTCAGAAGTTTCTTCTCACGTGTGAGGTCTTCCAGAAGCAACAGAATAAACCGCTCCCTCATCAACCTGACTGATCGGAGCGTCATGCGGGCCCACACTTTGCTCGCCTCCCACTGGAGGATGCCCTCCACTACCCGAGTCTTCCTTCTGCTGAAGACGTCCTCGAAGACTTCCAGCACCTTTTCCCGGGCTTTCGCATCCGGAAAGAAATCGGCAAATGCCATGCCCTGAATTTTCTCGTAATTCTGGGATATTCTCTTGCAGGCCTCGTTTGCTACCCAGATGACATGACGTTCATTGATGAGCATGGCCGGAATCGGCAATGCTTGAATCACCTTCCCGAAACTGCTCGACCAAATCTCGTATCGGATGTCGAAGCTGCCTGAATCAGTGAGCTCTTTGGTAAAGAGTTCGTCGAGTTGAATGCTTTCAGTGTGGTCCATGTCGACCGCAAACATGTCGTGCTCCTCGCTCCTCACCCATGGGAGGTGTCCGACAGATGACTTTCGTCCGCCAAAGGATCTATCGTTGCGTGCTCTAGCCCGCGATTTTTCATTTCGGCCAAGATCGTCAGTCTTGGAAATCCGCAGCGTTGTAGAGGTGTTTTCGTGCTCTTTCAATCTTCTCCCCCATTCATACTAGCCTCGCTCCCATTGCCATATCGGAATAACATTCTTCTTGGTTCTTAACGACCTGTCTCATTGCATCTTGAGCAACACCTTAAGGTTTTCTGTTTTGGTGGCTGCCCGGAATGCCTCTTCCGCTTCGGTAAACGCAAAGATCCGCGAGATCAGTGGCGAAGGGTCCACCAGGCCCTGGGCCATCAATCTCAGCGCAGGAGCAAAGCGGCCGCATCGAGAACCTACCACCGTAATCTCGTTAATAACCAGCGGAGCAGTGTTGAACGCGAGATCTCCATGATAGGTGCTCTTGAGCACGATGATTCCGCGCGGCTTCACGCGATCTATTGCCAGCTCCCAGCCGGAGGCGCTGCCCGAGGCTTCCACCACGACATCGAACTTCTCAGAACCGGTTGCCAGGTCCGAAGCGCGAACAGTGCTGCCCCCCAGGTTCGAAAAGATAGTCAGCTTCTCAGGATGCTTGCCCACCAGAAGCACGTCGCAACCGGTCAATCGCAGGACCATCGCGACCAGGAGCCCCAACTTGCCGTCGCCGATCACCAGCACGCGCCACGACGGCTCCAGTTTAATCTGTTCGAGAATTTCCGCCGCGGCCGCAAGAGGTTCAGTAAACACCGCCTTCTCATCGGAAACATTTTCGGGCACGGGAATAAGATTGGATGCCGGAAGTGTGAGGTACTCTGCCATTGCCCCGTTTCTTCCAAGGATGCCCAGGACGCCCCGGTTGGGACAGTGCCTCTCCATGCCTTGGCGGCAAAATGCACACGCGCCGCAGCCGGCATTAATCTCCCCTACGACCCTTGCCCCGACCAGTTCCGGCGATGGCGCACGCTCCACTGTGCCGACGAACTCGTGCCCCGGTACACCATGGAAGTTCATGTAGCCCTTGGTGATCTCTACATCCGTCTTGCAAATACCTGCCATGAGCACCCTGACCAGGGCCTCGCCCTCCTGTGGGAGAGGCTTGGGAAGCTCCGTGAGCCGAATCTGTCGGTCAAAGACCAGTGCTTTCATAGCTCGGTCGTTCCTTAAACTTAGCAAGACGGGTCCAACGTCCATACATATTGATGGTAGGGCACGACGCTGCCGCGATGGAGGGTCTCGTCGGATTAGAGCAACGGCGGTCTTCCGTGGGTCGTTCCATAGATGTGAGTTGAAAAGCGCCACGAATCCACATAAGAGTCGGGCTCCACGACGGTTCTCATGCGATTATCCGGATTTGCCCCCTACCTTAGCAACTAAAGGCAGGTTCGAATCTGCTTCATCTCTCCTCCGGGCCGCTTCAAAGAGCAATGAGGTCGGCTCCGATTCTATCGTGATGTTCTCAGGCTCCGTCCACGGCAGATGGACGAACTCCCCGCTGATGTACTGAGCCATCCGATAGAATGCCTCCTCTCCTTCAGCCTCGCCCGCCACCGCGTGCACGACCTTCCCGCGATCCAAGAAAAGCCGGCACGGAGCGTTGTGGTGCGGAAGAACTATCAGCACCGTCTGCTTGCCGTCCATCAGTAGCCATTGAACATAGTCAAGGATGTCAACACCCTCGACCTTACCGGAGAAGGAGCATCTGTTCGCCCTTTGGTGGATCCTATGGCCGCTGCTCTGGCTAGGAAGCGCGGCTTCGATTTCCACCAGTTCTACGGTTTCCTCCATGCGGGCCTTTCGGGCCGTCCAGTCCCTTCGCGATATCAAGCCTGCCGTGAGCAGCTTTCCGAACAAGCTATCAAGCCCACGAGGAGTCAGCTTGTACTTGTTCATGAGTCCAACGTCGTCGATTCCAGCCCGAATGTCTGCCACGACCTCTTTTGCCTTGACCTCACGTTTGTCCACCGGATCAACCTCCACCCGAATCTCTAGACAAAAGTACCTTTTTCATCCCCCACGTTAGGGATTCCCATACGACTTCTCGATTGTTGGCGTGCAGGAGAGCTGCTTAGTTAAGCGATTTTCGTGTTGTTTCCTCACGTTCGGTCAAGCTTTTCTCGGACCCTGGCAGCCAGAGCGTCGAGAGTAAACGGTTTGGACAAGAAACTGATCTCGGGATCCAAAACTCCATGGTGAACGATATAGTCTTCCGTATAACCCGACATATACAGCACCTTCATTTCGGGTCGAGACGCCACTAAAGAGGTAAACAGACTTCTACCGTCCATTTTCGGGAGTATGACGTCCGTCAGGAGCAGATCGATCGACCCAGGGTAATCGTTGGAGATCCCAATGGCATCCTCCGCGGATGATGCTTCGAGGACATGATACCCCAGGGTTTCGAGTGCTTCAGACGCCACATCTCTCACACTTTCTTCATCTTCCACAAGGAGAATCGTTTCAGTCCCGCCAGTTCTTTCGTAGATCCCGGAAGGAGATGGATCTTTGGTCGATTCCTCACCGACCCGAGGAAGGTGTATTCGAAAAGTTGTCCCCTTCCCGAGCTCGCTTTGAACGCTGATATGCCCGTCGTGCTGCCTGACAATTCCATACGCGGTGGAAAGCCCCAGGCCCGTTCCGGCGCCTTTCTCTTTCGAAGTGAAAAAGGGTTCGAAGCAACGCGAAGACGTTTCAGCGTCCATACCGAAGCCTGTGTCGCTCACGGAAATCATGACGTACTCGCCGGGCTTCACTTCAGATGCGGCCCGGGCATAAGCTTCATCGAGGATCGCGTTGGCAGTCTCGATGGTGAGCGTCCCGCCTTTTGGCATGGCATCACGAGCGTTGACCACCAAGTTTAGCACAAGCTGGCCTATTTGAGCGGGGTCAGCTTTCACATTGCCCACGGACGGGTCAAAGACCGTCACCAAATCAATCTGTTCGCCGATCAGGCGGCTCAACATGACCTGAAGGTCCTGAAGCAATTCGTTAGGGTTGACGACCTTCATCTCGAGGAGCTGGCGCCGGCTGAACGCGAGAAGTTGGCCGGTCATCTGTGCTGCTCGCTCTGCGGCTTTCCTGATCTGAACAAGCTTATCGTATCCGGCCCCACCTCTCCCGATTTGACCCGCAAGCATGCTGGCGTAACCCATGATTGCGGTTAGGAGGTTATTGAAGTCATGGGCAATTCCCCCAGCGAGACGCCCCACTGCCTCCATTTTCACAGCCTGGCGAAGTTCCTCTTCCAGCCTTTTGTGGTCCGTTATGTCCCTGACGTATTCGATCACGCCCTTCAGTCGGCCATTAGCCGAATCAATGATCGGAAACGTATAAAGATCCAGCCATCCGGCGTTTTCTCCGCTCGGTCCTGTCTTGGGTACCAACTCACAGCTTGATTGTTTGGTTTCCAGGGTCTTCTGGGTAGGACAAATATCGCAGGGCTCATTGCGGCCGTGGTAAGCCTCATAGCATTTCTTTCCCACTATCGGCATCACGTGCGAGTACCATTTCTCCATCGCGGGATTCACTCGAACCACATTGAGCTGAGAGTCCAGCACACTGATCCCATCTTGAATACTGGCAAAGATGCTGGAAAGAAACCTCTCCCTCTGTCGTAATCTCGCGTTGGCGTGGGACAATTCTCCTGTCCGTTCAGCAACCCGCTTCTCCAGTTGTCTGCTTAATCGCTTTTCCTTGGTGAGATCTTCCACCAGGAGAAGTATAAACCGCTCGTTCATCAGCCGAACGGAACGAAGAGTCATGCGAGCCCAGAGTCGTCGACCTTGAACTCGTATGAGCCCTTCCATCACTCGCGTCTTTCTCTTGGTAAACACGCTCTCCAAGACATCCAGAGCCTTTTCTTTCGGCTCAGGATGCGGGAACAATTCGGCGAAAGCCATTCCCTGGAGCCGTTCGTAGTCTTCGACGATTCTCTTACATGCCTCGTTTGCCACCCAAATGACGCGGGATTGATTAATGAGTATTGCAGGGACAGGCAAGGCTTGGAGCACCTTGCCGAAGCTGGTCGACCAGATCTCATACTTCACATCGAAGCTGCCCGATTCCGTAAGTTCTTTGGTGAAGATCTGGCCGAAGTCGATAGTCTCCGTAGGCTCCATGTCCTCTGGGAGGGCCTCAGGATCGTCATGGTCGGACCATGTTGATGAGTCCCCTGTCGGCACCGCGCCACCGCCCACATCGGCGCCCGAGTGCGCACTACGGGGCTGCATAGCCCCGTTTTGGCCCTCGATGCGCCGCAAGGGCGGCGCCTTATAGCTGTTGTTGCTATCCTGCATGTTCCCCCGCTCGATCTTCAGACAGCGATGGCCGCTTTTGTGACCGCCGGCGCCGGCTGTGAGTGCACTATGCCGAGATGTGTCAGGCTGCCGTCAGGGCCCGATCTCGTGTAACTGGGAACGTGGAGAGCGAAACTCGGCGGTTATGGATTGGAGACTAATCCTATTACCCCCTATGTAATCTTTACTAGAGAGCGTCATCCAGTGTCAACCTTTTCCACACTGCCGTTGAGCGTCCTTCAAGACCCATCCTCATCGCGTTGGAGGACCCTTACCAGCGCTTCCCATGAGAAATATTGTCAGTAAGTTGAAGGCCCTGACTGCCGACCTTTTGGGAAGGAGCATCTGCCGCCTCTGTCCGCAGCGCTCCTCGCGAGTTCTCAGGTCACCCTAATAAGTTATGATATGGACCGGTTTCAGAGAGGTCAACCATTACGTTCTTCAATCAGACTCTATCTTGACCCGAGCGGTCATAACCCACTGAGATTGTTTGCGAAGCGAGGGGCTGCTAGTAGAATACGAGCGGATTGGGTATGGCGCCTACCTAATATGGGCCGAGCCAGGCCGTGCAAGCGCCGAAGTTCGATGTGCGCACCTTTCATTTGTCGGCGCGTTCAGGACCCCGAGAACGGCCGTGCATCTTGTTACGTAAGAAGGTAGCAAGATCATCCCCGGTTCCAGTCAACCCGAGTTTCTTCCTGATGTTATATCTATGGAAACTAATTGCTTGGGGAGTCACCCTCATTATCGCGGCGATTTCTTTGGAGCTGAGTCCGGAAGCTATCATCTCGCACATTCTCGCTTGTAACGGCGTCAGGAGCGCCTCTTCGTCAACGAAAGGAGCCAGGGATGTGACTACTGCCTGAATACGATCTTGGATGGCATCCACTAGCCTGGTTGTCTCATCGTCGGGACGGTGCGCGGCCAAGTTTTGCAGCCGGGTTATCACGGTTGCACGAAGTTCAATCCCCACTCTTTGGATCAAAACTCTGTTCTGTTGCCCGATTCCATATATCAAGTTCCGCAGCGCTTCGTTCGCGTACTCCAATTTCTTGGAATATGCATCCAGTTCTTGACGTGCAGTCTCGAGATGTCGCGTTCTCTCCCTGACTTTAAGTTCCAACGATTGGGCATAGTGGTCCAACTTCTTGTAGCTTTCTCGAACCATTTCCTCCGCGTTCTTGAGAGGGGTCACGTCGACCACTGCTCCTGTGAAGCCGGCCACCTTCGAGTCACAGATCATTGGAGCCGAATGAACCACCACGGTAAAGGTGGTGCCGTCTTTCCTGAGCGCAGTGTATTCATTGCCTCCAAGCTTTTCTCCTCCGGCAACCCTGCTCATGTTCGCAGCGACGCGGTCCCGATCCTCCGGTACAACCAATTGGAATGCAGTGACGCCCGCAGCCAGATCTTCCTCCGAGTATCCGGTGAGTTGGAATCCGGCACGATTCAGAAAAGAAAGCTTGCCCTCCGAGTCGGTCTCAAAGACCGTTTGAGGCAAAAGCTCGGTAAGTTCTCTGAATTTCGATTCAGTAGCTCTCAGGGCATCCTCGGCTCGTTTGCGGTCGGTTATATCCTCTCCGGAGCTCAGCGCACCGACTGTATTTCCCGACTGGTCTTTAATCAAAGAGTTATGCCAAAGCAGGTGTCGCTCTTCACCGCTTCGCGTGACGATAGGATTCTCAAAGTACTCCGGCAGGCCGATGTCGCCCGACATCGACCGAGAGAATTGCTCTCTTAATCGAACTCGGTCCGGCGCAGGCACACACGTTTCAAACCAGTCCCTGCCCAGAATTTGGTCGGGACTGATTTCCAGTAACTCACATCCTTTTCGGTTAATGAGGGTCACTCTCGCCTCAAAATCAAGCGCAACGACCACTACTCCTGCTATGTCCAGATACATCTCCGCCTTGTTCTTCTCATTGAGCAGCTTTTCATTTGCGTGCACCAGTTCTGCCGAACGTTCAGCGACCTGGTTTTTAAGGGCTTTCTGGACGCTTTGTTGCTTGATTGCGTATCGATCGGCGAGGGCTAGAGTGAAAAGTATACCCTGCAACAAAAATCCATACTTGAGCGATTGGAACACGACGATATTGAATGGTAGGATGCCGACCAACAGACCGGAATGCACGGCGGCGTAGACTGGAACAAGGAGAATACCCAAGAATAAATAGCGAGCATGAGCTTCTCCCTGATACCACATCAGTCCGATGACCGTGACCGCGGCGATCGATATAATAAAGCCGCAGAGTTGCATCAGGTAGTTCCCTACATAATAGTTAACTACATATGTGATGAAGATCCCCAGCGAAACGATCCACAAGATATCCAATACTCTGTACAGCACAGGGTGTCTGGGTCTAGCACCCACAAAGGAACCCAAGAAGAGCGTGAAGAAGACAGTGGCTAGAGCAATTGTCGCGGTGAAGTGATGAAGCATCCTCTCAGGCTGAGAAAAGAGCGACACCTGAGGCAAGAGGCCGTCACCGGCCAAGTAGAACGTGACGACGAAAATCAGTTCAAGAATGTAGTAGAAATAAGCATCCTGCTTCAGAATTGACCAGGAGAGGATGTTGTAGAGGATCAGAAAGATCATGACTCCATAAAAGACCCCCAAGGAGAAGCGACCTTTCGCCTTCTCGCGGGCATAGGCTTCTGGTGTGAAAAGCGCTACGGGAACTCGCAAAGGGCTAGCTGATTGAACCCGCACGAAAATAGTTTTCTGTTCATAAGGGGCAAAATGGAGGTCCAGCGCAGGATATCTCTCGTGCGACATCCTCTCGTCAAATGGGACCCGGGCCCCGGCGCGATAATGTTCAACATGGGTCTTCCGATCAGATTTGACGAAAATATCAATGAAATCCAAATAGTGGTTTGTGATCTCAAGGACAAGCGTATCGGGCTGCTGGGTCACATTTTGGACGACCAACTTGAACCAATAAACAGACCGGGTGTAGCCAAGGTTTAGCGCTGCACGCCGCGTTGGGCTGAAGGCTCTGGTCTGGACGGTGTCAATGGTATCTGCACCGGCCTTGTCCTCGTAGAACTCAAGGTAGCCGTCCAGGTTGTAATGGCTTGTTTCCTTGTCAAGCGCTACAGGCTTGCGGGTGTCGTCCGCAAGAGCGGCTACCGCGCAGGAGATAAGCAATAATAGTAGCGCCTGCCCCAGCAACAATTTTCTCCGAGTAAAGATCGAGCGACGGGTGGAATTGCATCCCAGCCGGGCCCGCGAGGCTTTATGAGAGGGATCTCTCCGAAACATCCCGATTCTCTCTTCGAAATGGTTCTTCACCGGCGCGCAGTTCGTGCTGTTGAGTTTCAAGTAAAGCCATGGCCGGTTAACGACTGCCTAAACGGCCGAACATCTTGTTCCGCAAGTATGAAGCAAGATCGTCGCCGGTTCCGGTCAACCCGAGTTTCTTCCTGATGTGATGCCTGTGGAAGCTAATCGCTTGAGGCGTCACACCCAATATCGCGGCGATTTCTTTGGAGCTGAGCCCGGAAGCTATCATCTCGCACATTCTTGCTTGTAATGGCGTCAGAAGCGCTTCTTCGTCTACAAAGGGGGACAAAGAGGTGACTACTGCCTGAATACAATCTTGAACGTTATCGACTAGCTTGGTGGTTTCCTCGTCAGGTCGAAACGCGGCCAAGTTGTGCAGGAGAGGTATTACGGTTGCCCGAAGTTCACCGCCCACCCTTTCGATAAGAGCCCTATTTTGTTGCTCTATTCCGGAAATCAAGTTCCGAAGCGCTTCGTTCGCGTACTCTATCTTCTTGGAATAGGCATCGAGCTCTTCATGTGCACTCTGGAGATGCTGCGTTCTTCCTTGGACCTTGATTTCCAATGATTGCGCATAATCTTCCAGCTTTTTGTAGCTTTCTCGAACCAACGCCTCCGCTCTTTTGAGAGGACTCACGTCGACCACTGTTCCCCTGAAGCCGCGCACCGCTTCGTCAGTTATGATCGGAGCTGAATAGACCACTGCGGGAAAGGTGGTGCCGTCTTTTCTCAGGCAAGTGTATTCGTTGCTGCCGAGCTTTTCTCCTTGTGCAACTCTCGCCATGTTTGCTGCGGCCCGCTCCCGGTCCTGGGGCACTATTACTTGGAATGCAGTCAAGCCCGCGGCCAGATCTTCCTCTGTGTAGCCGGTGAGTTGGAGTCCGGCACGATTCGCAAAGGTAAACTTCCCCTCCGAGTCCATTTCAAAAACTGCTTGGGGCAAAAGCTCGGTCAGCTTTGTAAATCTGGACTCAGTCGCCTTCAGGGCTTCCTCTGCCTGTTTGCGGTCGGTTATGTCTTCTCCTGACCCCAGGGCGCCGAGTATAGTTCTCTTTTGGTCTTTTATCAGGGAGTAGTGCCAAACAATGTGCCGTTCATCACCGCTCCGGGTGACAATACGACCCTCAAAGTACTCCGGCAGATCAATTCGACCTAACATACACTCTGAAAACGCCGATCTCGCTCGTTTCCGGTTCCGTTCCGGCACACACGTTTCAAACCAGTCTTTGCCCATGATTTGGTCGGGGCTGATTTCAAGGACCTCGCATCCTCTTCGATTTATGAGAGTCACTCTTCCCTCAGTATTAACCGCCACCATTATGACGCCGGCTATGTCCAGATATCTTTGCGCTTTATCCCTCTCATAGCGCAGTTTCTCGTTTGCCTCCACCAACTCCGCCGAACGCTCCGCGACCTCCTGTTCCAGAGCTTTCTGCGCGCTTCGTTGTATGATGGCGTATCGATCGGCGAGGGCCAGCGTGAAAAACGCTCCCTGCACGAGAAATCCGACCTTGAGCGATTGGAGCAAGAGCGGATTGTACGGCAGAATGCCGACCAAAAGACTGGAATGCAAAGCCGCGAAGACAGGAGCCGCGAGATTACCTAAGAACACAAAGCGAGCGTAAGCTTCTCTCTCGTACCACATCACCCCGGTGATTACGACCAGAACGCTTGTGACAATGAGGCCGCACACTTGTATTACCTGGTTCCCTAAGTAGGCGTTTATGACGAACAGAACAAAGATTGCGACCGAACCGATCCAGAGGACATCCATTATCCTGTACAATACTGGGTGCCTCGGCCTGGCATCCAGGAAGGAGCCTATAAAAAGTATGTAGAAAACAACGACGAGCGCGATCGTCGCGGTGAAAACATGAAGCATTCTTTCAGGCTGGGAAAAAATCGACACATGCGGCACGAGGCCGTCATACCCTAAGTGGTACGTGAGAGCGAAAACGAGCTGCAAGATATAGTAAAGGTAAGCATCCTGCTTCAGAATCGACCAGGAGAAGATGTTGTAAACGATCAGAACGATCATGACCCCGTAAAAGATTCCCGAGAAGAAAAGGTGATTTAAGTTGTCGTGCTCATACGCTTCCGGGGTTGAAAGGGTCAGGGGAATTCGCAGAGGGCCTTGGGATTGTATTCGTACGAAAATAGTTTTCCGTTCATATGGGGCGAAATGGAGGTCCAGGGTAGGATCAATTTCTTGCGAGAATCGCTCGTCAAACGGGACCCGCGCTCCGGCCCGACTGTGTTCGACAAGAGACTTCCGATCAGATCTGACGAAAATATCAATGAAATCCAGGTAATGGTTTGAGATCTGAAACCGAAGTATCTCAGGCTGTTGAGTGACATTCTCAACAACCAACTTGATCCAATAGGCGGACCGGGTATAGCCGAGGCTTAGTGCTGCCTGATCTGTAGGAAGAAATGTCTTCGTCTGAACGCTATCGATGGTTTCAGCGCCGGTCTTATCCTCGTAAAGCCCCAAATGGCCTTTCAAGCTATATCGGCTCGTTTCCTTCTCAAACTTCAGAGGCTTCCCGTTGTCCTCTGCGAGGGCAGCTGCGCAGCAGATAAGCAAAATGAAAAGCGTCTGACCGAGCCACAATGTTCTTTGGGCCAAGCTTGAACGTCGAGCGGATCGCCGCCCCCGCGGGTCAAACAGGGCTATATGAGAGGGATGTCTGCAATACATCTCATCAGCCTGCTGGAAAGTTCGGTTCACCGGTCTGCTCTGTCCTTTGTTCGACCATGACAGAGGCTTCCGACGATCGGTCCGCGCTCGCGTCACCTGGGGGCCGTCATTACGGGAACCGGGAAACAACCGAAACGATCTCTGCGCGTCACGCTACACGTGTGGCTTACCGTAGCGTTACTTGAGAAGGGTATAATTTCCCAGTCTCCCAATACCTCTCCAGAGGCCTCTCGGTCAACTGTCATCTTTGTCCCAGGCTGTTTCTTGAGCACGAATCTCTTGCCCCGCTTCGTTTTCCTGTGATAGACGGTAGTGCCGAGACGGGCTCTTGCAATGAACCGTACACATTAGTGCACGCGCTCGTCACATACCCCACTCGCGAGGTGAAATCTTGATTATTGTCACCGGTGGAGCTGGATTCATCGGAAGTAACATCGTCAGGGAACTCAATGAACAGGGCGAAGATAAGATCCTCATCGTGGATCGCCTCGGCCAAACCGAGAAGTGGCGCAATCTGCTCGACCTAAGGTTTCTCGATTACGAACACAAGGATGATTTCATCTCCAAAGTGGAAAACGGGTTGTTCGACAGAGGTGTCAGAGCGGTCTTCCATATGGGTGCGTGCTCGGCCACCACGGAAAAGGATGCGGACTATCTCGCTCGAAATAATTATGATTACTCGAAGCGGCTCGCACAGCGATTCGGAGCCCGTGACGGCTTGCGCTTCGTATACGCGTCCAGCGCGGCCACGTATGGGGACGGTTCGGCCGGATATTGCGACGACCATGAGTCTGTGACGTATCTGCGGCCTCTGAACATGTACGGCCTCTCGAAACAGATGTTCGACGTGTGGGCCTTGCGAACAGGCTTCCTGGATCAGGCTGTGGGACTGAAGTACTTCAATGTGTTCGGACCCAACGAATATCACAAAGGGGATATGCGGAGCGTAGCGATTCGTGCGTACTTCCAGGCCAAAAAGGGTGGCCGGATCAAACTGTTCAAATCCTATCGCCCGGACTACCGTGACGGAGAGCAATGCAGAGATTTCATCTATGTCACCGATGCAGTGAAGGTGACGCTGTATTTCCTTGACCATCCGGAGGCCAACGGCATTTTCAACGTAGGAACCGGCTCCCCGCGAAACTTCAACGATCTGGCATCTGCGGTATTTGCCGCCCTGGGCAAGGATCGCAACGTCGAGTACATCGACATGCCCGAAGGTCTGGAAAAGAGATATCAGTATTACACTGCAGCCGATGTGACAAAGCTCAGGTCTTCGGGATTTGTTCAAGAATTTCGATCACTGGAGGATTCGGTCCGGGATTACATTGTCAATCATATGGAAAAAGACCCTCGAACCGATCTTTTCCTGGACTCGTGACTTCGGTGCGTTGGCACCCGTGCCTTCCAGATATGATTCTTGATCCTCCGGCATAGACGCAAAGGACCAAGGAGCCTCCCATGATAATGCTCGTTTTGGTGGTGGCCGTGACCATTCTTGTATCAGCTCTTTGCGGGCTTCTTGAGGCCACGCTTTTCTCTACTCGCAGAGCCACACTTGAGGCCGAAACCGTTGTGGGTCCGCGGAAAAGCCTGGCCCTACACGCGATCGAACTGAAACGCAGGATATCGGTGCCTATAGCCTCAATTCTGATTCTCAATACCGTCGCCAACACCGGAGGCTCGTCCGTGGCAGGCATGTTCGCCGCAGAAACGCTGGGACCTGCCGGCCTGCCGCTCTTTTCCATCGGTCTGACACTGGGAATTCTCTTTTTCGCGGAAATCATGCCCAAGAACCTGGCGGCGGTTTACTGGAGAAAGCTCTGGCCATACATCGTCTGGCCTCTTACTGTGCTGACCTATGCCCTTTATCCAGCCGTCTTTCTCACCCAAAAGTTCTCCGACCTCATTACTCGCGGACAGCAAGTGCCGACCGTTACGGAAGCGGAGATTCTGGCGTCGGTCCGCCTGGGAGCGAGTGAGGGTCAGATTACCAATCGAGAAAGCCGCCTGGTGCACAACATAATCAATCTGGAAGACAAAGCCATACGAGAAATCATGACCCCACGGACCGTTATCTTTTCCCTCGACGCTCAGATGACGGTGGAAGAGGCAGTCAAGGCGGTCGATCGCAGAGGTTTCACCAGGATCCCGCTATACGAAGGCGATCGTGAGAACATTATCGGGTATATGATCATCCACGATCTCTTTTCCGGTCGTTTGCTTGCCACTCCGCAACAACCCATCAAGTCGATTGTAAAACCCATATCGTTCGTTCCCCAAACAACCAACTCTTTGGCGCTCTTGACCACTGCGTTGAAGCAGCGCGCCCACATCTATATCGTGGTGGACGAGTACGGAGGTGTGGCAGGGCTAATAACCCTGGAAGATCTGATTGAAACCATCCTGGGTGATGAGATCGTGGACGAGACCGACCGGGCGGTTGATCTTCAGGAACTTGCGCGTCAGCGACGAACTCAGCGGCCCACTTGATAGGCCCGCAAGCAGTTCCAAAGTTGAGATACCCTGGGTTTGATGTTCCGTCCTTGACAAGGCACGAAAGGTTGGAGGAGAGTCCTCGACAGACGAAATGCCGAAACAAGGGGGTGTCCGCCATGCCAGGCGAGACAGAAAAGACCGAGTTCAATCGCGGTCAAGAAATCTTTGGGGAAGTTAGCCGCAACTGGGGCTGGCTTCTCGCGCTCGGGATCATTTTCGTAATCCTCGGATTCATTGGGCTGGGCATGACGTTTGCCCTCACCCTGGCGAGTGTTCTGATGTATGGCATCCTGTTGCTCGTCGGCGCGGGCGTGCAGTTCGTGGACGCGGCCAAGTGCAAGGGATGGAAAGGGATCGTCTGGCACGTGCTTATTGCCTTGCTCTACTTGCTCGCAGGCATTGCGGTGATCGTGGATCCCTTGCTCGCATCGGTAATATTGACTCTGATGCTCGCGGGGGCACTGATCATCGTGGGCTTGGCAAGAATCATTATGGCTTTTCAGATGCGAGGGGCCGGAAATTGGTTTTGGCCGCTGCTGGGAGGAGTGGTCTCCATCATCCTGGGAGCAATCATCATGGCTAATTGGCCGGTTTCAGGACTCTGGATCATAGGTCTGTTCGTTTCGGTGGAACTGATGGTAAACGGGTGGTCCTATATCTTTGTGGCACTCGCGGCCAAGAAAGCCTGATTTCACTTCGCTTTTAGATAAGTAATATCCTGTTTTTGGTGGGACAGTCCCGCGAGGCGCGGGATTGCCTATTGGTCTCGGACCGGCAGGGACGCCGGTCCCTACCAAGAAAGGATGAAAGCCACGATTTAGGGTCGCGCCAGCAACGGTCCGGTAGGGCCGGCGTCCCTGCCGGCCTCATCTACAACCTTGCCCCGGTCGCGGCCATTTCGCGTTACGATGATTACAGGGCTCCGGCGTCGAGCTTCAACAGGCGGGCAGCGTTGCGCCACAGCAGGGCCTCGATGGTGTCCGGATGGAACGGCAGGTTCCGGATCTGATCTGCCTGCGCGGCAATTGACTGAATGCCGGGCCAATCGGTCCCGAACACGAACCGATCGCTCAGTTGTTCCAAGTGGGGGAAGATTTGAGGCAGCTGTTTTGGCGGTATTCCCGCAAGGTCGATGTGCATGTTCGGATGACGCCTGAGCAGCCATTCCGCTTCTGAGTACCAGAACGGGCGCCCTCCGTGCGACATCACA
>JBMOME010000064.1:0-2302 GCA_049323095.1 Thermodesulfobacteriota bacterium | reverse complement strand
GCACTCGTAGGGGATATCCGAGAGGGCTACGTTTGTCGGCCTTGGGGAGTATGCCGGTGGAGGGATCCACGCCTGGGTTTAGTTCCCAGATGGCTCTTGGATTGGTTTCGCACCATTGGGCCACCTGGTGCAGAGGCAGGTCTTTGGAGAGCTTGATCCTCTCCAGGAAGTCGTACGCCAGGGGACGCGGGGTTGGGATGTTTACTCCGTAGAGCTCTCGGTGAGTGTCGATGATCCTGAGCGCAATGAGGCGCGGAATCATGATTTCGGATCGGGGCGGCATAACCGTATCCCAATATGAGTAGTCTGCGGCCTTCTTTACCACGTCGTCGATTTTGCTCGTGCCGTCCACGTACGCGCAGATAGTGAGCAGCCAGTCTTGCGTCTCCTTCCGACTATGGAGCCACTGGAACACCCTGCAAGCGATCCTCGTGGAAAGCACAGGATCTCGCCGATCGTCCCAGTCGTTGGTGGCGAACCACTTCGCTACCGGGAGTTCCTTATGCTCGTCGCCGGACCCCAGCGCCCACCATCCCACACCGCCGGATCGGGTCCGGAAAGAGGTCTTCAGATCGCTCAGGAGCGCTGATAGATAGATGAAATCACGGGGAACCTTCTCCGCTTCGAGCACCCGATCGATTGTGCCTCCGTACACTGCCATCCGGTCGAACCACTCCAACATGCCCGCGCGACGATCCATGAGCAGATAATTGAGCTGATCCAAAATGCGCTCGGTGACTTCTTTGCGATTAAGTGGAATGCTTACGGTGGCGAACGAAATCCCGTTCTTCAGAACGTCCGGCGGCAGCACGTAATGGGCACGGGTGTAACCCCCAGGAGTCGCGGGTTCCGCGGCTAGGCCTAAAGCCGGAGGTAGGCACCCGTAAAAGACGATCATAACTGCAACGAAAATGATAGGTGTGCTTTTCAGTGATGAGTGCAGCGATGCTTTCATCCAATTAGGGTAAACACCGGCAAGCATCACTCACCGGGTCTGGAGAACACAATTCGCGACCGCTGTCAGCGGAGCCACCCGGAAACTCGTTATCCGTTGAGCTTTTCCCGCAGCTCCTTGCCGGTCTTGAAGAACGGGAGGTATTTGGTTCTTACCTCGATCTTTTCGCCGGTCTTGGGATTTCTCCCTGTATAGCCCTCGTACTTCTTGACTACAAATGAGCCAAATCCGCGTATCTCAATACGGCTTCCACTAACCAGCGCGGTAGACATGGTCTTGAAGACCATATCGACTATCTCTTCGGCCTTGCGCATGGGCAGATCCATCTCCTTAGCCAACATCTTTACTAGGTCGGACTTGTTCATGTGCAACTCCTGTCCATTTCCCAAAGAAAAACCAAGCTCATCATGCTGGAGACTGTCGCCCGCACGAGCTAAGAGCCGGAATTACGTTGAAATCCGGGACGAAGTGAGCCCTTACGGCTCTAAAGGCCCATCACCGGGAGGTTCTACCGGAACAATGGTCAAGCCCCTCGGTTGGCTCTTCCATTGTGAAAAGCGCCTTTTATCTCCATACCGTACGAGTTGTGTTCCGCGGCTCCGCCTCTCAGGCCGCGAGAGCCTGAGGGCTTAGGGGGAATGCTTCGGACCGGAAGGAACCTGATCTCAACCCGCCCTTCGCCTGCGCTTTGACAGCGGGCGAACACATCCGACGAATAACCCCCAAATTCGTGAGCAGCACGGCAAGAGTTTATATGGATAGCTCTCGGATGCCGAATTGTCAAGAAAATTTAGGCTAGTCCGCAGCCGATCTCCATGTAGGGATGTCTTCCTCCGCGCACGTATACTCAACCCGTCGCTGCAATGCACAAGTGATTTTAGGCGATTGCCCGTTGTAGCGGACGGTCGACGGCCCAATTATGAAGGCAGGACTGTCTCAAGAGGGGTCTCGAGCAGGCCGGCGCTTGAAAAAGGCAAAAAAATCACTCGTGTAACTCGAATTGACGTATCGTTTGAGTGTGTAGTCCTTCTGCTTCGGAGAGAGCTTGGCAGCCTTAATCTGCCCTGCGTTTTTCTCGACGTAATAGATGTTTCCAAGCACATTGTGGGGGTTTGCGTCTCCGTGAATAGCCCGAACGCATCCCGCGAGAATGAGCGCCCTGGCAAGGTCCTTGGTGCTTATGTGGTGTCCGATCGCGAATACCACGTTCCCGTCTTCCCGGATGCCAAAAGCGCTTCGCGTGGCTATAAACCAATTGGGTCCTGATGTGTGGATTAATTGAGAATCGCCGGAGTAGTTCCCCCACTGGCCCCAACCGTATCCGTAATAGCCGCCCCACTGGGGCGC
>JBMOME010000063.1:0-2304 GCA_049323095.1 Thermodesulfobacteriota bacterium | reverse complement strand
ATCCCAATCCGGAAACGCGGGGAAGACACAACCGCAGCTATGTCGGTTGAGACCTTCCTCAAGCAGTTTGATCAGGAGGTGGAGAATCGTTCATGACACGATGGCCAGCCTTGCGGGCTAACGGGTTCTTTTCAAGGGGGCTGACTGAATGAAAGGAAGGCCGCGACTTCCTGTCCGAGTAGAGCCCAAGGTCAGGGTAAACGACCGGATTCGTGCTCCTCAGGTACGGGTCATTTCTCCGGATGGTGAGCAATTAGGGATCCTCGATGTCCCGACGGCTCTTCAGAAAGCCGAAGAGTTCGGCCTCGATCTGGTAGAGGTGGCTCCGAATTCCGATCCGCCGGTTTGCAGGATTATGGATTACGGCAAGTACCGGTACGAGGAAAGCAAGAAGGAGCACGAGCGCAAAAAGAAACAGGCCACCATCAACATCAAAGAAGTTAAGCTCAGGCCGAAGACCGAGCTTCATGACCTCGCAATCAAGGTGAGAAAACTCAAGGGTTTTCTCGCAGAGAACTGCAAGGTCAAGGTGACCATCATGTTCCGGGGGAGAGAAATCGCGCATCCGGAACAGGCTCGTGTGCTGGTTGACAAGCTCCTGGAGATGGTCGGAGAAGAAGCTCAGGTCGAGCAGCCCGCCAAGTTCGAAGGTAGGAACATGACCATGGTCCTGGCGCCGACCCATTGAGGCGTGGGTAGACTCAATGGGCGGGTATGAGGCTGCGAAACGAGTTGAGGCCGGGTCGATGCCTGGGCCGTTGCGACGTGCCATCATTTCCATGATCTCCGGGGCGCTGTCTTAGGGAACGGATCAAGAGTGGGGGATGCGCCGTATCTCGTCAGGCAAGCGTACCTGACGTGAGACGCGTCGCGGGCCGGTCCAGTAGGAACGATGAGCTGCCGGTGACCCATCGGATCGTTCATAAGCGGACAAACGAGCATGAGTGCAGACCAGAAAAGAAGGTTCACCCGAGTGCCTTTTGACCTCAAAGTCAATCTCACTGTGGCTGACCATGTAATCACGTCCAATAAGTTGCGCAACCTTAGCCTGGGAGGGATGTTCGTAGAATCGGACATCATCCATCCGGTCGGAACCGTATGCGAGGTCAACGTGCACCTGACAGGCGGCACCGCGGGCCTCTATATCACCGTGGAAGCGGAAGTGGTACGAACGGAACCGGACGGCATGGGGCTCACATTCGTCAAGATGGACGTGGACAGTCTGATACTCCTCAAGCATCTTATCGCAATCCATTCAGGCGACCTGGGGCTCATCACCCGGGAATACCTATCCGAACTGCTGGAAGTCGAAGGCGCTCAAGAAGAGTGATCCAGCCATTACTTCCTGAGTAAACCACCTTGCGTTTTGGTCTCGTTTCGGGTACAATCAGACCCATTATGGGTTCAAATTATCATAGCAGCCTAAGCTCTTATCTGCTCGGCAAGACCCGAAGCGCTGTTCTTGCTCTGCTCTTCTGCAACCCTGACCGAAGCTTCCATTTCCGCGAAATAGTACGAACCCTCAAGACCGGTCCAGGCGCGATTCAGAGAGAATTAGCAGGTCTCGTACGTGCCGGATTAGTGATCAAACGGAGGGTAGGAAACCAAACCCACTATCATGCCGACCCCACCTCATCTATCTTTCCGGAACTGAAGTCGCTTCTGGTAAAAACTGCGGGCCTAATGGAGCCCCTTAGGAGGTCTCTCAGCAGCTTGGCGGGCAAGGTTTCCGTCGCGTTCGTGTACGGGTCTTTTGCAAGAGGTGCTGATACGGCACATAGCGACGTGGACGTGATTGTCATCGGGGACGCGACGTTCTCGGAAATCAGTTGGGCGCTGGGCGGAGCGCAGGACTACCTTAGGCGCGAGGTGAACCCTTCTGTGTTTCCCGTGAATGAGTTCGTCGAGAAGATTTCCGCAGGAAACCATTTCCTCAATCAACTGATTGACGCGCCCAAGTTATTCATAATCGGTAACGAGGATGAGTTTAGACGACTGGTTAAGAAACGGGTGGCTTAGTAAGCACAGCCCGACGAGACAGGAGACATCGGAGCTTCTCGCCATTGTGGCGCGAGACCTGAGGGATGCGAAGACCCCAGGGTTGAGCCCTGAATGGAAGCTCAACATCGCTTATAACGCGGCGTTGCAGGCTGCCACGGCAGCTTTGGCTGCCTGCGGGTACCGTGCTTCGAGGCAGGCCCACCATTATCGGGTTATTGAGAGCCTCGCTCACACCATCGGTCTTGAAGAAGTATTTGTGCGTCAGCTTGACGGGTTCAGAAGAAAGAGGAATATAGGCGGATA
>JBMOME010000062.1:0-19251 GCA_049323095.1 Thermodesulfobacteriota bacterium | reverse complement strand
GGGATATGTTGAGACCACGGACCTGATACCGGGGCCGGGTCATTGGACAGTCTCACCGACCGAGTTCAGGGTCTTTCTCCGACCAACCCCGCTCACGGGTTATCAGATCGCAACAGGGCCGGTGCGGATGTCACTGGTCTTGGGTGTCATTCGATCCATGCAGTTCACAGGAACCGGCGCGGAAGCGGACGAGCTTGTGATCGAACCTGAACTGCTGGACGTTGTCCCGGCTAAAGGATACCCCAAGCAGCTCTGCCGGCCTGTCCCGCTCGATCGGATAAATCCGCTCCTTGTCGCGGCGATTGTGCTCACCGAGGATACGCGCTTTTTCTCTCACGTGGGAATCGACTTTGTTTCCATACACCGGGCACTGCTCGCGAATCTGAAAGCCGGCAGATACGCGGAGGGCGCGAGCACGGTTCCGCAGCAACTGATTCGCATGACCCTGCTCTCACCTGAGAAAACCCTTTGGCGCAAATTCAATGAAGTCTGTCTGGCGCTTGTCGCGGACGCCATATACAGCAAAGAGAGGATCCTGGAAGCGTATCTCAATCGGGTCTATTTCGGACAATGCGGGCCGTTTGCTGTGCACGGAGTAGCTGCCGCGTCATGGGCATTCTTCGGGAAAGACCAGGCAGACCTGGACCCGGCAGAATGCGCGCTGCTCGCAGCCACGATCAAGGCGCCCAACATCATAAGGCCGTCAGTGCATCCGGAGCGCTCCCGCGGCAGGAGGAACGTTATTCTTGGGCTTCTGTTCAAGGCAGGGAAGATCTCGCGTGACCAGTATGATGCCGCGCTCACAAGCCCTCTAACCATGAGCGCGTGCGTGATGCGTCCGGTAAAGGCTGGAGCTTTCGTTGCTTTGGCCTTGCAGAAATGGGAAAGGATGCGCCAGGGCGCTCGCGCGGGGAATCGGGAACACGATCTTGTCACGTCCCTCGATCCTGTCTTGCAGTCCGTCGCATTGCAGTGGCTCAAGGACTTAGGCCAGGCGGGCGAAACAGCCCATTTCGTCGTGGCAACACCCGCGACAGGTGAGATTAAGACCTACGTGGCCCCTGCCGAATCGGGGTGGTCTGGCGCAAGCTCAGATCTGGTTACGCTTTTTCCCTTGGTGACGATTCCTGCTCTGACTCCGAACGAATCCGGAATAGTGCGGGTCAGCTTGACCACTCCCGTGTTTCATTCAAGCGGGCCTCAAGGAGCGCTCACCCTACGTCAATCGTTTTCGTCCGATCGAAGCGCGCTGCTAAGTCGGCTGGTCTCGAACACCGGACCCGAAAAGATTGTTGCGGCCCTCTCCGAATTTGGCGTGCGCGGCAAGGTCAACGAGAGGACCGTCTCGATCGAGCCGGTAACGCCTATGGAAACAGCTCAGATCTACGCGATAGCAGCACGGCTTGGTGACGCCGGCGAGCTCCACCCCTTCAAAATGTCCCCGGGCGATGGCGACAATGTGGCGACTCCCTCGCGAAAGCACGTTTCGGTGAGACAGGACGTGCTCTATCTGGCAAATTATCTATTGTCCGAACCCGAGACCATCACGTTGACGGACAGCCGCGTGGACAAGAAGAGAGCGCGGGCGTCTCTCCTCGCCGCAACTGACGGAGACGGCCTCTGGGGCATCGCGTATCGTCCCGACATACTCGTTTTGGTGAGGATTCGAGGCACAGGGCTGACCGCCGCCGCGCTGGAACGAAACCTGAAGAAGCTTTTGCCCGAGCCCTCATCCAGGCCGACAAGCTCCGTGGCCACACCCGATGGTATCGTCTTTCGTAAGATCTGCGCGGGATCGGGGCTGCGGGCTACCTCCCTCTGTCCGCAAGTTGTCCAAGAGGCTTTCCTGAAAGGCTCGCAACCGGCAGAGTGGTGCGCGCTGCCTCACGAAGCCGCGGTAAAGCGTCCGAGCCGATCTTCCCGCTGAAACTGCGAAACATTTCGGGCACTCACCTGATCGCGGTCGCGTCACAGCGCTTTTATTGCCTCCTCGACCGCGACCATGAGATGGTCCCTATTCTCTCCGAGCGTGGAGCGCCCACATCTGGTAGAGTGGGACGGAATTCTGACATTGGGAGGAGAAAGCAATGGACGAATTTGTTCGGGCGCATTGGCAGATCGTAATTAACACCACCATCAAAGCCCTGAAAGATCACGGATTCGAAGCGCGCTTTTGCGCGACGCGGGATGAAGCCGCACAGTTCATTCTTGAGACGGCCAAAGACTGTGCGAGTGTCGGCATCGGGGGCACGCACACGGCTCGGGCTCTTGGTATCGTGCCTATGCTGGAGAGCGCGGGCAAAACCGTGTACGACCACTGGAAGCTAAAAGTAGGTACCTCGGAGGAGTTGGACTGCCGCAGGCAGCAGATGCTGGCCGACCTCTTCATCTCCTCAGCAAACGCGCTCACCATGACCGGCGAATTGGTGAATCGCGAGGGAGCCGGAAACCGCATCAACGGCATGACTTTCGGTCCGCCCAAAGTAATCATCGTGGTGGGAAAGAATAAGATCGTCCCCGATTTGGACGCGGCGATTGGGAGGCTTGAAAGCACCGCAGGTCCGCTCCGCGCGATGAGCCTTAACCGGAAGACCCCTTGCGTGAAGACGGGCTATTGTATGGACTGCGATTCTCCGGAGCGGATCTGCCGGATAACCCACATCATCCATCGCAAGCCCGTTTTCACCCATATCACCGTGCTGATATTGGACGAGGAACTCGGCTACTAACCATGGAAATCACGGTTACCAGTCCTAATCGGGTGGATCTGGCCGGTGGAACCACCGATTTATATCCCCTCTTCCTCTTTATGGAGGGGGGCTGCACAGTAAACGCCGCGATTTCCGTAATGAGTCGGGTCATCATCCGCAAGTGGCCTCAGAAAGGGATAATGCTCCAGTCCGAGGACCTGGATGCACAGATCGAGGCCGCTTCCCCGTCCGACGTGCCCCTCGATGGTCCTCTGGGGCTGGTAGGACGCGTGGTTCGAGCGTTCCCTCCCGCGGAGCCTGTGCAGATCATTACTCGGAACGACGCGCCCCCGGGGTCTGGACTGGGGGCATCCAGCGCGCTTCTAGTTTCGCTCTTAACCGCGCTCTTCCAGTTCAGAAACGAGCAGTACGACCGAAGGTCAATCATCAACCTCGCAACGAGCATAGAGACCGCTGCTATCGGCGTCCCGGCGGGGCAACAGGACTACATCGCGGCCGCTTATGGCGGATTATCCGTACTGAAATTCGGGTATACGGGGTTCCAGCGTCAACCGCTTGAAGACACGGACATTGCTAAGCGTCTGGGGGAGCGCATCATCGTTTCGTATACGGGCGAAGGACGTTTTTCCGGCATGAATAACTGGGATATGGTCAAGGGATTCATCGACGGAAGAGCCCAAGTCCGAGAGCGGCTCATCGAGATCCGAGACGTGGCCGCGCGCATGGGGAGCGCGCTTCAGGATGGCCGGATCGAGGACGTTCCCGTCTTGATGAGTCGGGAATGGGAGCTGCGTCGAAGCCTCGCGAAAGGCATAGAAACTCCACGAATCGAGTCTATCATGGCTGCGGCCCGGAACGCCGGGGCTCTGGCTAGCAAGATTTGTGGCGCGGGTGGCGGCGGTTGCATGGTCACCTTTGCGCGACCTGATGATCGTAACCGGGTCAAGGAGGCTATCACTGCCGCGGGGGGCGTGGTGCTCCCGGTTTCCATAGTGTCTCAAGGGACACAGGTCTTCTCCGCGTAACTGAATGGTTACTTGTCCTTTGACTTTTCTGTTGCTCCGTGCAGTCGTTCATGCTAGTGACTGCGCGCCGCTTTCAATCATGGACCATGGAGGTGTGTTATGAGGAGTTTGAAGAAATGGGTGGTGATTTTGTTGGCACTGGCTTTCGCCCTCTCCGTCACCCTTGCGTTTGCCGCGGAAAAGAAGACCGCGCAGTGGTTTGTTATAAAGGACAGTAAGGGTGTCTGCAAAGTAATTCAGTCCAGCAAGGACAAGACCCCAGCATCAATCGCCGGACCGTTCGCCACCAAAGAGGCGGCTGGGAAGGCTAAGGCGGAAAAGTGCCCGCCAAAAGAAAAGAAGAAGTAGTAGTCACGAAGCGGTTGAGAACCGGACCCGCGGACTTCTTGGCTATTGATGGTTCAAAGAAACGGCCGTCAAGCCTGGCGCGCCCGGTGGTCGCAGTTCAGGTAGGATGCGGTGCCCACGCGTTCCGTGTGGGTACCGCATCGATCGAGAAAAGACCGCGAATCCCGCGTCTTGCGGGCTAGCTCCTATAAAGCTACTCAAAAGTAATTTCCCTTTTCGGTCGGAATCTGACAGATGAGGATCATTAGTTGGGTGCCACTGCTGGCTTGCCCAGCAGTGCCTGCAGAAGAAACACTGCTGGGCAAGCCAGCAGTGGCACCCGCAAGTCAATCCGCGATTATTTTCGAGAACTGCTACATAAAGAATCAAGCCTCTTCTCTGAGCGAGTCGGCCAACACTCCCTTATCAAGATAGAGGATCCGTTTGGATTTCTTCGCGGCGCGAGGATCGTGGGTCACCATTACAATGGTCTTCTCGAACAAGTCGTTGAGTTTTCCCAAAAGCTCCAGGACATCCGTGGCAGACTTCATATCCAGGTCGCCGGTAGGTTCGTCAGCCACTACGATTAGCGGATCGGTGACAAGAGCCCTGGCGATTGCCACCCTCTGCTGTTGGCCCCCTGAAAGCTGCCCCGGATAATGGTCAATGCGATCCGCGAGGCCGACCGCGTCCAAAGCGGCCAGCGCGTGTTCTCTGCGACTAACGCGGGAAAGGGGCGTGAGCAGAAGCGGCAACTGCACGTTTTCCAACGCGGTCAGGACCGGGATCAAATTGTAAAACTGGAAGATGAACCCCACGTTGCCGGAGCGCCAGGTATTCAGCTCGGATTCCCCGAGTTCATTGATGTTCACTCCGCCTACCATGATGCTGCCGCTGTCGGGAGAGTCGATACCTGCAATCAGATTCAGCAAGGTGGTCTTGCCGGAGCCCGACGGGCCCATGAGCGCGAGGAATTCGCCCGCACGGACGTCCAGGGAAATATCTCGCAGTACCGGTATCTCCTGGTCCCCTCTTTGGTATGATTTGCAAAGGTTTCTGACCGCGACCAACGGCAACAATGGATCGACCGGCGTGCTCATTGGGCAACTCTGACGCGGTCACCGTCACTTAGTTTTCCGTCTGCACGCAGCACGATCTGATCGCCATTAGCTAAGCCGGACACCACTTCGAAGGTGTCTCCCCACTTCCGCCCCGTCTTCACCGGCACAGAGCGAACTCTGCTGCCGTTAATCCGTAAGACCGTCTGGGCTTTCGGGGAATTGCGTATTGCAGAAGTCGGCACGGCCAGCACCGGTTCTTTTTCATTTGAATCGAGAGGCCGTGAGAGAAAGGCTACTTTCACGCTCATCTCAGGCAGGACGCGTTCGTCCAGCCCTGCGAACTTCACCTTAGTAAGCACGGTTGCCTTGGAGCGGTCCGCTGTGGGAACGATCATGTGCACGCGGCCGTCAAAGCGGTCCCTCGGCAGGGCATCCAGGCGGATTTCACATGCCACGCCCGGTTTCACCTTTTCCAGATTTGATTCTGAGACGTCCACTTCTACCAAGAGCGATTGCATATCCGCCATGGTCACAACCGCGGCCTTCGCGTTGAGCGCGCCGCCAAACGGCGCCACCACCTCGCCTTCGTCCGCGTTCTTGGTGAGGATGACTCCGTCAAAGGGCGCTCGGATAAAAGAGTACTCCAGGTTTACCTCGGCAACCCTGACCGAAGCGTGCGCGCGCTCCAGGAGGAACTTGGCAGACCGTTCGGACGCGACTGCCTTCTTAAGTCGCGCTTCCGCGGTGTCATGCGCCTGAACTGAAGCCGCCCCTGATTCTTTCAGGGACGCGATTCGATTATAGTTCAAGGTCGCGTCGTGAAGTTCGGCTTCCGCGTTCTTGAGCATGGCCTCCGCGTTCCTCACTCCCGCACGAGCTTCCTCCAGCCCTGCCTCCAGATCTCTGTTTTCAAGGCTGGCTATGATATCGCCCCTTTTGACCTTCTGACCTTCCTCCACATGGAGCTTGGCCAGCCGTCCGGTGGCCTTGGACGACACAGCCGCCTTCCGCTGAGCCACCACGTACCCGCTGGCGTTCAAAAGCGCCAAAGCTTGTGAAGGATAGGTCGGTGTGACCTTATACGCCTGGACCTCTATCGGCCTACTCAGCAAGCCCGACCAACCTAGCGCGCCCAGAGCAATCAGCCCTGCCAGAACACATGCAGCCAGCCATATAACGCGTCGCTTCCTGAGCGCGTCTTTGGAAGTCCCAGCTCTTTCTTCCCGTTCAATCCTTAGTTTTGAGAGATCGTCCACTGCCATTCTCAATAGCCTGTTTCATCCGGAATCGGGCGCACGCCGCGTGGCCCACCAAGTGTTCGGAGAATCGGCGCGAACCGACGCGCGGCGGCATCTTACCGACTTGCGTTCAGGTCTGCCGCTATGCATAATAGACACCGTTCCTTGCGGAACGACGCGATGTCCAGGCAGTCCGGGATGCGTGAGCATTGATGGTCCGAAGGTATGGCCTCCGTTTCCCACAAGGCGTTTCACCTTATCATGCGCCCCTGATCCGGGCAAGGAGTGGCCTGTGAAGACTCTGCTGTTGCGATGGCTCCGACTCGGACTCGCAGTTCTTGCCATGACGGTGATGACCCTTCTCATGGTGCCCATCTTTGTGGTCGCGGCACTGGTGACGTCTTCCGGCGCCCCTACTTACCGTTTATCCATGGTGTGGGCGTGGGTGGTGGCGAGAATTCTTGGAGTTTCCTATTCGCTCCGCAACGGCGAAAAGGTAACACCCGGGCAATCATACATTGTAGTTCCGAATCATCAGTCCCACACGGACATTCTTGCTCTGCTCCTGACGCTGCCCGTGCAGTATCGCTGGGTCGTCAAGAAAGAGCTGGTGAAGATCCCTTTTTTTGGTTGGGGGCTCGCTCTCACCGGAGCAATAGTTCTGGACCGCTCCAATCCGGAGCAAGCGAGGCAGAAGCTCCAGAATGGGTCTTCCAAAGCGGCAGGCGGCTGGTCGATCCTCATATATCCTGAAGGGACCAGGAGCCCGGACGGGGAGCTGCTCCCATTTAAGAAGGGTCCGTTCATGCTTGCAGTGAACACCGGTTTGCCTCTGCTCCCGGTGACCGTCAACGGGGCTCACAGGATCCTGCCCAAGAAAACCCTCGCCTTGAACCCCGGGCACATCACGGTAACCGTCTCAGACCCTATCCCTACCGAAGGTTTGGCCAAGAAGGACGTGCCCGATCTACTGCGACAGACCAAAGCAGCGATTGAGGCACACCTCGACCCTACCTACGACCCGTTCGCTTCCCGAAACGGAACCCCCCGGTCGGAAGCCTGATCTAGAGCGTCTTCTATCCAGATATTGCTGCTAGCCCGCCGGCGGGTTTTCTCCCCGAGTCAGCTTTGCCACAGGTACGGCCATCAAGGTCACCATGGCCTTGGCCACGAGAGCTTCCTCCCCGCGTTCTCTTACGTCCAGGACTTCCGATTCGGCAACAATGACTTGACGCCCTTCGCGAATCACCCGCGAATTGCAGATCAGGGCCTCCCCGAACGCAGGTCTGAGGAAATTTATTTTGAATTCTATGGTGAGTATTTGGACTCTTTCCGGGACCGTGGTGAACGCGGAATAGCCTGCCGTGTGGTCGGCCATTGTGGCGATCACCCCCGCGTGAATAAATCCGTCTTGCTGCCGATGATCCGGGGTGATCTCCACCCGCGACTGAAAGCGTCCCCAGCTCGCGTCTATAGCCCTATAACCGCAGTATTTGATGAAACCGCGCTCGTAATCTTTCTTGATGAATTCCAGCCGTTCTCGGCTGACGGACCGTTTTGCCATGCTCACCTTCCTCGTCCCGGGTCTCGTCATCCTTTTATAGCAAGGAGGTTCCGATCCCGACCAGCATATTTCATTGCAGGCGGTACGCCTTCGGTCAGTCGGATGTTGCATCGCGTCTCGGAGGTTTGATAATATGGCTTGTCTTGGCCTCGTGGCGGTGTCATGCGGACACCATTTACCTCGGCGAGCCGCCTGGGCGACAATGCGGACAAATACCTGTCTCTGCCGGAAGAAATAAATTGGTAACGTCGATCGGTGAATAGCTTCATAAGCAACCGTAGTCGGAAGCAGAAGGGACCGCACTTCACAGGAGGAGACAGCTCGTCGTCCAATCTTTGAGCCGCACCAGATGACCTCGGTCGGACGGAAAAACCACAAGAGGCAGCGCGGCCGGCTGCGGCACGAATCGCATAGTAGGCAGGCTGAGACTTCCCAGACAAGGGCATTCCAGTTCAATGAAGTATGGAGAGCGCTATGAAAACCAAGTACGTGTACGCGTTCGAGGACGGGGACGGCAAGAATAAGAAGCTCTTGGGAGGGAAAGGAGCCAACCTCTGCGAGATGACCCAGATCGGGCTCCGAGTCCCGCCCGGGTTCGTGATCACCACAGACGCGTGCCTCGCGTATCTTGATTCCTCCAACAAGGATCTGCCCGACGGCCTCATGGACGAGGTCATGAAGCACATCAAGGCCTTGGAAAAGGCCACGGGAAAGGGCTTCGGCGATCCTGAGAATCCGCTTCTCGTTTCGGTGCGTTCGGGATCGGCTCTCTCCATGCCGGGCATGATGGACACCATTTTGAACTTGGGCCTGAACCACGACACTATCCACGGACTCATCAAGCAGACCAAGAACGAGCGTTTTGCCTACGACGCGTATCGTCGCTTCATTCAGCTTTTTGCCAAGGTGGCAATCGGAATTCCTGACGAACACTTCAATGCCTCCCTGGATGCCATCAAAGTGAAGTCCGGCGCGCTCTCGGACCTGGACCTTACTACGAGCGACCTCCAAGAGATCACGGACCTGTTCCTTCACGTGGTGGAAGAACAGGCATTGCGATCCTTCCCGCAAGACGTGAACGAGCAACTGACTATAGCGATTAAGGCCGTATTTGGGTCCTGGATGGGTAAGCGAGCTGTGGATTATCGCCGCGAGTTTCGCATCACACCGGACATGGCAAATGGGACCGCGTGCAGCATCGTGGCAATGGTTTTCGGCAACATGGGCAGTGATAGCGGGACCGGCGTTGGCTTTACCCGAGACCCCGCCACCGGTGAAAACCTGATGTTCGGGGAGTACCTGGTGAACGCGCAGGGTGAAGACGTGGTCGCGGGTGTGCGTACTCCCAAGCCCATTCAGGCCATGGCAAAGGAGATGCCCGACCTGTACGGCCAGTTGGAAGACCTCAGACAGAAGCTGGAACGCCACTATCGTGAAATCCAGGACTTCGAGTTTACCATCGAAAAGGGTGTCCTTTACTGCCTGCAAACTCGCAACGGCAAAATGAACGCCACCGCAATGGTGCGTACCTCCGTGGAGATGGAAGCGGAAGGGCTGCTCACCAAAGAGGAGGCTTTGGCCCGGATCAATCCCGAACACATGGAGCAACTGCTCTATCCTGGGCTGGATCCCTCTTATGAGGCCAAGCCGCTCGCGACCGGCTTGCCGGCCTCTCCCGGCGCTGCATCGGGGAAATGCGTCTTTGACGCGGATCGGGCCGAAACATTAGGCCGTGAGGGCGAAAAGGTGATCCTGGTTCGCGAAGAGACTAAGCCCGATGACATTCACGGTTTTTTCGCGTCGCAGGGCATCCTGACCAGCCGTGGAGGAAAAACCTCTCACGCAGCGGTCGTGGCACGTGGAATGGGCAAGCCCTGCGTAGCCGGCGCTGAAGGGATTCAAGTCGATACTCTTCATCGACTGGCTCAGGTAGGTGACAGGGTTATCCACGAAGGAGAAGTGATCACCATCGACGGCGCCACGGGTAATGTCTATCTCGGGGCAATCCCTACCGTAGAGCCTGAATGGAGCATGGAGCTTGAGACCCTGCTTACGTGGGCCGACGATACGGCTCGTCTCGGAGTGAGGGCGAACGCGGACACTCCCGAGGACGCAGCACGAAGTCGGAAGTACGGCGCCACGGGTATCGGCTTGTGCAGAACCGAGAGGATGTTCAACGCGCCGGACCGCCTACCGATTGTGGTGGATATGATACTTGCCGGGGACAAGGAACAGCGAGAAGAAGCACTGGCACGCCTACTGCCGATTCAGCGGGCAGACTTTGTGGGGATCTTCAAGGCCATGTCGCCCTACCCGGTCACAATCAGGCTCCTTGATCCTCCTATTCATGAATTTCTTCCGCTGGAGAGTGAACTTCTCGTACAGCTCGATGACTTGCGGGAGCTTCGTGACACTGTCCAAACTGCTTCCAGACTATTCGATACGATCCGTTTTGTGGATCCCGGTTTACATGAAAAGTATGCTGCAGGGCTAACTAAGCTCCCGGTGAGTTTGGCAGAGCTCGACGTAGACACTGTTGACAAGGTGCTGACCAAGCGAGAGCTGATGCTTCAGCGAGCGCGGATGCTGCGCGAGGTCAATCCGATGCTGGGGCATCGCGGCGTGCGCCTCGGGCTGAGTTATCCCGAGGTCTACGGTATGCAGATAATGGCAATCCTGGAGGCGACCGCTGAGTGCATGAAGCAGGGGGTGGAAGTGCACCCGGAGATCATGGTTCCCCAGGTGGGCATTGCAAAGGAATTGGTGGCAGTTAAGACGCTGGTTGACACGATTGCCCGCGAGGTGGAAGCCACCCACAAGGTGAAGCTTGATTTCAAGTACGGCACCATGATCGAAGTGGTCAGGGCGTGTGTGTTGGCCGGCGAAATCGCGGAGATTGCGGAGTTCTTCTCCTTCGGCACAAACGACCTAACCCAAGCCACCTTCTCGTTTAGCCGCGAAGACGCGGAAAACAAGTTCCTCCCCTTTTACCAGGAAACCGGAATCCTGGACACGAACCCCTTCGAGTCTCTCGACACCAAAGGTGTCGGAGGCTTGATGCGCATCGGGGTAACCGAAGGGCGCAAAACAAAGCCGGACCTAAAGATCGGCATTTGCGGTGAACATGGCGGCCACCCGGCCTCAATCAATTTCTGCCACCAGGTCGGGTTGGATTACGTGTCGTGCTCCGGCCCACGCGTTCCCATTGCACGGCTGGCCGCTGCCCATGCGGTTCTCAGAGAGAAGGCGTCGATCACTGACAAATCCCTGTGAGCCTGAACGCATTTGTATGAAAGTCGTCGACTCGAAGTACCCCTGCTCGGGTCTACGTATGGGGAGGCTTGGAGGGGAGATGAGTCTCCCCTCCAAATTATTGCGCAACGATGCGCTCTTACCCCCATTCTCCGGGGCGAAGCCTCGGAGGGCGCACCGAATCCGAGAACTTTCACAATTCGTTTTAGCTCTTTAGGTATGGGAGGTGAGTTAAGCCTTCGGTTCAGCAATTTCTTGACCAGTGCGCTCTCGGATGGTACTGTTATATGCTGGCCGATCAGGATTGCGCGTTGCGCATTGTTGGTGCGTGAAAGGAAGTACGATGAAACGGTGGAGACTTACAATCGCGGTCGTGTTTGCGCTGTGTTGCGTGGTGGTCCCTCTTTCTTATGCCGCGGGCATTCCCGACTCTACCAAACACACGCCCGACCGGCCCATTCCTCCCGAGTCGGTGGGAGGAGTCTCCGTGCCGTTTGACGTTCCAGTTTGGCCGACCATCTTGAAGACCGAATTCCACATTCTCCCGTGGATCAGTTTTGGCACGGCTTCGATCACTATTCCCGGAACAGGGAAGTGTATCGACATCCCTTCGCCGTGCCTCTCCCTGAAAGCTATCCCTGTCTGGATTCCGTGGCTGAGACCCCTGGATGCGGAGTGTAACGACCCGGCTGTGTGCCCCGGCAAGTAATCCCGCCTCAAGGAAAAAAGTCCTAAGGATTGTTCAACTGCTCTAATCTGACTACAATGGCTCCACCATTGAGAGTGAATGGAGCCGCGCGTTGGATCGTACGTCGGTTGCGTCAGTTCTTGAGCAAACAATCGGTTTCCTGAACGGACCTGGGGGACTTCTGTTGGAGGTTCCTGTCCGGGAGGACTTCGCCCAGCGAACCGGAGCGCTCCTGGACAAGGCTCATTTCCCTGGAGAAGTGCTCTACGTGGGCATTCTGGGCGGGACCGGGGTGGGCAAATCCACCCTGATCAACGCGCTTGCCCGGTCAGAAATCTCTGGAGTGTCCGACCGCAGACCCTTTACGGACAGGGCGGTGGTCTATCGCTACCGAGACACGGAGCGGGGCCTCGGCGAAGTGGCTCACCTGATACGCGAGCCTGACGCGCTCCATGGCAGCGAGCCGATCAAGGATCTGATTCTCATCGATCTGCCGGACTTTGATAGCACTGAGACCGAGAATCGAGCCACTGTGCTTCACATGCTGCCCTGGCTCGATTGCGTGGTCTGGGTAGTGACCCCGGAAAAGTACGCGGACGAAGTTTTCTACCGGCTGGTCAGAGATACCGCGATCAATACAGAGAATTTCACCTTTGTCCTGAACAAGGCCGATGAGCTGAAGGCGCAGAACGGAGCGAAATCTCATGGGAGATTTACCGATGTGCTAGGTGACTTCGCTTTCAGGCTGCGCCATGAAGCCGGCATCGAGCAGCCGCGAATATTTACACTTTCCGCGGCCCAAGAATTTCACGGCTCTACTCCCGATCCAGTCCTTGAGAAGGAATTCGATCGATTCCGCGACTTTCTCATGGCGCGCCGCACCGCGAAAGAGATCGCCTCGGTCAAGACCGTCAATCTGGTGGAGGAAACAAGCCGTCTCTTGGCGGAGATTCGGGAAGCTGTCCGGCCCGAGGATCTGGCGCGACTCGCGCAATCTATCCGGGGAATGGAAGCGGAACATGGAGACGCGCAACCCGTTGTGGGCCTGGTCGTGCAGGAACAACGGGAACGACTGGCTTCCGCTGTCTTTCGGATACTAATCGCAGAGGAGCCATCGATTCGACCTGTGAAGATCGGCATGAAAATAATGGATTTCAGGTTTCGAGCTGAATCCGCGTCCGACGGACTCCTCGAATCCCTGTTTCAGGCTTTGGCAGGTGCTCTGGGCAAAGAAACGCGCAAGGACCTGGAACGAAGGGGAGCCCAAACAGACCACGAGCTTCTCCTCACCCTCGGAGGAACAGCAGCGTCGCAGGGGAGCGACCCACGGCCTATAATTGACGAGGTTGTTCAAAAGGCAGCGACCATCTTTTCGAGCAGCCTGAGCCTGCTCCGTTCGCGGCGCGGAGGTTGGTTCACGAGGGCATGGCAAAAAATAGTGCTCGCCCTGCCCTTCCTGGTCTTTGCGGTGAAGCTCGCCGGCCTTGCGCGGATGGAGGCCTTCCTGGAATACCCCGGCCTCACGAGGGCTCTTGGATTGGTGCTGGCGATGCTCACAAACCTGTTCAGTTCGGACGGACTTGTGGGATTGTGCGTGGTCTTGATCTGCCAGCTCTTGCTCACATGGCACCTCGCGTCCAGAAGGGTGAGAAAACTGGAAAAGAAGTCCCAGTATTTAGCTGATGCTGCGGTCGACGAGCTCCGCCGCAGCCTGGTGTCGGCAACGGAAGAATTCCGAAAGAAACAGCGGCAGACAGCAAAGCACATTGAAGAAGGAATCGAGGGATTGGCTGCATTGGAAGAGAGGTTCCGTGCGGTCTCGCAGTCTGAGCCTCGGCTTCGCCACGCAGCTTCGTAGGATGCGGTGACCCCGCGGAACGAGGGGGAACCGTCCCGCGCACCGCGGGATTCGCGGTCTTCACATTATCGATGCGGTTCCCCCGCAAAGTGCGGGGTCACCGCATCCTACTGTTGAACGGATCATCAACAGGGTGATAACGTGGATCTAATCAGGATTATTTTACGGAATGTGTTTCGTCACCGACTGCGAGCGGTCCTTACCATTTTGGGCGTCGCTGTCGCGATGCTGGCTTTTGTCATGCTTATCACGCTTGTGGACGCGTGGTACTCGGGAGTTAATTTTGCCGCGGAAAACCGACTGATCACGAGGAACAAGATTTCCCTCATTTACAGCCTGCCTCTCTCGTACGAAAACCGCATCCGACAGGTCAGAGACGTAGCCGCAGTGAGCCACGGTATCTGGTACGGCGGCATTTACAAGGACAAGAAGAATTTCTTCGGCCAGTTCGCTATCGGAGAACTGGAATACCTGAATATCCTGGCAGAGTTCGTCGTGAGCGACGAGGAGAAGAAGGCTTTTGCCACGCGGCGTAACGCGGCTATTGCCGGCAAGAAGCTAGCAGAGCGCTTCGGATGGAAGATCGGCGAGGTCATCCCTCTCCAGGGCACGATCTTCCCCGGCAACATCGAGCTTGTTCTCGTGGGGATCTACCACGGCGCGCGAAAAGGCGTGGACGAGACCACGCTCCTGTTCCGCTGGGATTACCTGAACGAGCTCCTCAAGAAGAGCATGCCGGAGCGCGCTGACAGGGTGGGATGGTACCTGCTTCAGATACGCGATCCGGACAGGGCGGCAGACGTGGCGCGAGAGATCGACGCGCTTTTTGAGAATTCCCTAGCTGAGACCCTGACCGAAACCGAAAAGTCTTTCCAAATGGGCTTCGTCGCAATGACCGACGCGATTGTGGCCTCCATTCGGGTCATTTCCGCGGTGGTCATTGGCATCATCCTGTTGGTGCTGGCAAACACCATGTCCATGACTGCGAGGGAACGAACCGCTGAATACTCAGTGCTCAAGACCCTCGGGTTCGGCAAACGATTCATCTTCACGTTGATAGCCGGGGAGTCCATATCGATCGCGGCGGTGGGAGGCATCATCGGCCTGATTGCGAGCTACCCCGCAGCCGCGATCTTTCATCATCAACTACAGGCGTTTATCCCCATCTTCGACGTGGAACCCACAACTCTTGCTCTGTCACTGGGAGTTTCTCTAATGGTAGGCTTGCTGGCTGCCATACCGCCGGCAGTCAGGGTAACGAGAATGCCGATCGCCGAGGGGCTTGGACACGTTGGATAACTGGGTTGGATCCCCGGGTCTTCCGCCTTCCACCCGGTCCGGTGGCCGCGGCCCTGTGATCTGTTCCGGGGTGTGCGACGCGCCGTTGTTGATGGGAATCCATTGCCTCGCCTTGAAAATGAAGAAAAACGCAGGCAGGGAAAGGAGAAACGTGAGGGCAAAGAAGTCCGCGTAACCCATCCTCTCTGTTGCCCATCCGCTGAAGGTCCCTGCAATGATTCCGGCCACCCGAAAGAGCGCGGAAAGGAGCGCGTACTGAGTGGCTGAGAATTCCTTCCGGCAAATACTCATGAGAAAGGCCAGGAATGCCGCGGTTCCCAGGCCCCCACAGAACGATTCCACCATGGACGCCACGTAGATGCCCATCTTGCCGGTTTCCGGGTACGCGGCAACAAACGCATAAGAGAGATTGCTTAGAGACTGCCACAGTCCCAAGAACCAGAGGCCGTGGAAGATACCGAATCGCGCCATGAAGAGGCCGCCGGCGAGGCCTCCCAAGATCGCGGAGAGGATACCGAACGTGCCCTTAATGAGACCGATTTCGTCGGTGCTCAACTCGCTGGCCAGCCAGAAAGGGCTCACCATGGGCCCGATGGCCATATCCCCAAGCTTGTACAAGAGAATAAACGCGGCCACGCACACTACGCCGGGTCGGGTTAAGAGATCGCGTAGCGGCGCAACGAGCGTGGAGAGAGTAAAGTGCGGTCTTTTGACTTCTACGGCCGGCAGCGCGAGCGATATGAACGCGCAAAGACCCAGGATAGCTCCTGCGGCCACGAAAGTGATCTGCCAGCCTATCCGGCCTCCCAGGGACACGAAGAGTCCCCCGGCCACCAGCATGGCGACTCGGTACGCTGCCATCCTAAATCCATTGGCGAGGCCCATTTCCGATGCCCGAAGCATCTCAATGGAATACGCGTCGATGGCAATGTCCTGAGTGGCGGAAACGACTGCCAGGGACCCCAAGGTCGCCCACAGCAACGCGCTCGGGGCAGAAGGGTCCAGCGTGACCAGCATGAGCATGGAGGCGGCCAGCACGTATTGCGCGGCCGTGATCCAGTGCCGGCGCGTACCAAGAAAATCCACGGCGGGCGCCCAGAGAAACTTGAGCGCGTACGGGAGGCTCACCAGGGTAAGCAAGCCCATATCCGTAAGGGACATCCCGTGAATGCGGAAATAGACGGGAAGAGTCTGTTCGAGAATTCCGAACGGAAAACCCTCGGCAAAGTACAGGATGGAGATGATTATGAGTTTTCTATTTAGACTCACAGCCTGTCCTGGGCCCTCGTGTGGGAGAGTAGCCCTCGCGAAAGCAACGGGAGTATACAGCAATTGTTTTCAATATGGAAGATTTCTCGTATGTTAAATCAAAATACTGCTAATTTGGTTGATGCATAACCTAGCGATCCGGCCACCCGTTCACAGGGCTTTTGCATCTTGGCACATATGGATTATAATTGTGGATCGAGAGGAATGTGTGATGCCGGGACCGGTTTCAAGCAGGAATATCAACGCGAAAGAAGCAGTTTCTCAAATCCGCGGACCCCTGTCCAACGCGCAGCTCATGGAACAGTTCAAGATCAGCGTTCATGGATTCGCTGACCTGCTGAAACAGCTCTTTGAGAAAGGACTCATCACCCAAGAGGATCTGACCAAACGCGGGATACGGTTCAAGGTCCTCCGCAAAGACGAAAAACCGACCCGCCCGCCCGTAATTCTCGCGCCGCCTCCGGACGAAGGTGACGAAGAATTTGTGGACACTGTGACTCTTACGGAAATGCTTACCTTCAAGGAGTTCGGCGCGGCACCCGAGGCGAAAGACAAGCGCGCAGATTCAAAGCACAAACAGAAGTCCGAGTCGGAAGCTCCCGAGCCCGAAACTGAAGAAAAGAAAGCCAAGTTCACCCTTACCGGACTCTTCAAGAAAGGCCGCTGACGTCCCCGCACGCAAGTTCGACCGGGCAACCTCATCCCATAGTCGGTAAAGTAAGATCACTATATTTGACCTTGGGTGGCCCCGGAGGGGCAACCGAAAGTAGCTCGGCGATTCATCGCCGGGAAAAGCCTCCGAAATCTCCGGTGCCTATATTCCCAGAGGGACGACAGAAAGCCGGAATAATTTCGGGGGATAGGGTTCGTGTTCCGTATTAACTCTGCCGTCCCTCCGGGACTAAGAGATGTTATTCTCTGACGGTTCGCCTCAACCGGCAATGAATTGCCGGCCTACTATCTGGGTGTCCCTTCGGGACACCAAAATTCAGAGAATAAGTTGGGCCTTTATTACCCCTATGGGGCCTCATCCCGAGCCTTATCAAAAGATTATCTCTCAACTATTCCGTTTAGAAGTCGATGGGTTTCTTCGTGCGGTACGCCAGGGCCTGCGCGGTGGCAATCAGCTTTCCTGAAGGATTCTCTCTCACTTCACACAGGTACGAAGACGTGCGCGATGTTTGGCACAATTCAGTTGCACGAGCTTCCAGAAGCGCACCCTGGTTAGGAGGCGCAACATAGGTAATGCTCACGTTGAGCGCCACGGAGAGCACGCCGTGGGAGTTGCACGCGAGCTGGAAAGCCTCGTCGATCAGAGAAAAAATGGCGCCGCCGTGTGTGGACCCGAATATGTTGCCCGTTTGCGGCCCCGCGTTCATCTGCACCGTGGCGTTTCCCGGTTCCACGTGGATAGTTTCCATACCGAGGAGCCGGGCATACGGCTCTGCAAGCGATCTCTCCCGTAGGCTACGGAGTAGGCCTTCCTTCATTTTGACCCTCACCCATAACAATCTCGGCCGGCGCCCTGGGGAGCACTTGTGCTCCCAGCAGCCCTAGAGACATAAGGAGCTTCGCAAGTTCTTCCACCGAAATGTCCAGCCGCCGCGCCTGATCGGCAGGCACGAGCATGTTGAAGCCGGTGGCGGGGATGGGTGAGTTGGGCACGAACACGAGCACGTGCTCTTGACCGCTTGACACATAACGTTCATTGGAAGTGAGCAGCGCGAGCATCTTCACATTGCCCATCTGTATCTCCACCACTCCGCCGAATCGATCGAGCCCGCCCTGGTCTTTCCGTCCCAGGAGTTCCACTACTTGACCTACTCCCGCGTAGATCTTCCCGACCAACGGAATCCGAGAAAACGTCGAATCAATCGCTTTGTGAAACCGGGCCACCGTTGCCCGCGTCACGAGAAACCCGAGCAGGATGAGACCAAGCACGAGAATTACGTAACCCACCACGTACCCCGCGTACGGATGGCCCGCGCCGAAAATCTTGGCGAGGAATAGACCAAGAGAGCTGCTGGGACCCACATAGCTGTCCGCGAGCCTGATGGTCCAAGCCAGGAAAAAGACAGTGACGACCAGGGGCGCAATGGTGAGCACCCCGGTGAAAAAGAACCGAAAGACAGTGCTCAAATACGTTCTCATAGCTCTTCTCATCGACCCGATCCCTCCAGCGCATGGTAGCGGCGACCTTGCCATAGCGAGGGCCCGTATCGATCTTCGTTCAGCATCTGGAGCGCGGAATCTGCTGTACGCGCGCTACCGTCGCGGGTCTGCTTGGAGTATAATAAACTCATCCGTGAAAAACCCCGACAGGTAACGGCAGGAATGTACCCGATAAGCCCGTCTGCGGGGTTTTGCCTTTTCTTGGATAAAGGGAGCGAGACGAGAGTCGGCTACCCGGTTGGTGACCCATACGCCGTGGTCTTTTTCGCCGCCGGAAGCACTTGGCCGCTATCATAAAAGCCATGCTGTTTCGGATCTCTCACCGGCCCGCGATTCTTCGGCGAAACGGCCTTCCGGTCCCCTCTCAAACTGATGTACCCTGCAACCACGAATAAAACGATCAGGAACACGCCAAGCCCGATCATGACCAGATCCCGAGCGGTACGGGTGGTTCGGGGCTGAGTCGGTCCGGATCGAGGAAACTCACGAGACAACCGAACATACCTCTCAGACATGCCGTTCGAGCACCCAAAGTATACTCGAACAGCGGTTCGGTGTCATGCCCCACCGGGATACGAGGCCAAAGGATCCGGACGAACGATTTGCAATTCAGCAGACCCACGCATAGAATACGAGGATCGGAATCGCGCTAAGCGCCAGTCGTATGCGTGCGTTGACGACGGTAGCGAGTTCCGCGGTGCGACTCGCGTGGACAGTACCGTGGACGCCTTGCAACTTTTCTGAAACGCACGGAGTGATACCCATCGTTGAATCGTGCGGCAGGAGG
>JBMOME010000061.1:0-2310 GCA_049323095.1 Thermodesulfobacteriota bacterium | reverse complement strand
GGGTAAACTTGTTTGCACAAAAAAGTTCTCCCCCCGGAAATCGTTCTTTCAAAAAACCCCTCGTCCTTTGCCGAAGGCCGTGCCGTTAGCAGCGGATTTTTATTTCCGCGAGTTGTTTTCTGGTTTCGCCGGAATACCACACGTCCACGAATTCCTTGATGGAGTCCGGTTCTCTTTCACGCATTCGGTCTCCGATGGGTTGTCGCAGCATGAGTTTGATGCTCGCGAACGCACGGCTATCGCGCTGAGCCATTTCCCATGCGATCCTTTGGGCTTCTTCCATGAGCGTTTCGGGCGAACATATCTGATCGATAAGGTTTATCGTGATAGCCTCTTCAGCGGTGTACATGGCGCCTGAATACGCGATCCTCTGTGTGTTGCGAGTCCCCACCAGATATTCAAGCATTTCCAGGAAGCCTGCGGTCAGGGTTGAACCGAATGTGATTTCATTGAGCGAAATCTTCGGCTTGCCCGGCACCATGAGCCGGTAATCGCACGCAGTGGCCAACATGCATCCGCCGGCGACGGTATGCCCGTTTAGAGCTGCGACCACAGGCTTGGGAAAGAGGAACAGATTTCTGTAAAGGGTTGTGAATTTCGTGAGATAGCGGGTGAATTCCTCCCGCGAGAAGCCGAGGAATTCCGGGATATCAAAGCCGAACGAAAAGAACTTCCCCGCGGCGGTCAGGATAACTGCCTTCACTTGGGGGTCCGCGGCCAACTGTTGGAAGCGCTCGGTCAGTTCCATGACGAGCGGCTCGTTAATGGCATTTACCTTTCCACGCTCGAAAGTGAGCGTCCCCACTTGCTCCTGAACCGTAACCCTCGTGAATTGCACTCTGGTTCTCCTCTCCCGAACAAATGACTATCCTGCGTATTGGCGCTTGGGTTCGACGACACCATAGCCAATTCTCGAGTCGTTGAAAATCCGAAATGTAGTTCGTTTGATTGACATTCGATTAGGTCTGAGGCATTCCCAGACAGGCCTCTCCCGCGCAGTACGCCAGAGCGAGCAAAATGGAATTGAACTTGGTTTGGGCTGTGTCTCCTCTGGAGGTGAGCACAATAGGAACCGATCCCGGACCAGCGGTTATGATGCCTCCGCAGTCTACCACCAGACCCAGGCTTCCCATAGTCTTGGAAAGCATCTTGTAAATGACGTTGGCTGTGTTGATGTCGGTCGCCACCAGGCAATTCGCGTCGCCCATGATGCGGCCTTCGTAGTGCTTTTCGCCCGCGACGTCGGGCACAGTGGCCAAGTCGAAGGAAAGCGGGCCTTCCACAATGATAGGACCGTACTTGGCTTCCAGCTCCGCTGATCGCTCCATGGTTTGGGCCGCAAGGTGGGTGGCGGGAATTGCTGCGGTTTGTTTTTCTACCGCGGTGACAATGGCCACCTTCAGAAGCAGCTTTGGATCTACAACCTTTCGGATGATCTCCGCCTGATTCTCTATGACCGTCAGCAGAGCCTCCGGGCTGGTGAAGCCCGGGTTTACCCCGGCATCCGAGAGAGCGAATAATCTGCCATCGGGCAGGACAAAGAGAGCGGTATGAGATGCTATCCTGCGTTTGACCGGAGGCTTATCCGGGCCTGAACCGTCTTTTGCTTTATAGATCGCAAGAGCCTCGTGCAAGAGCGTGGATGTGGACACGCTCCCTTTCATCACGAAGAAATCTCTATGGTCGGCCAGGAATCGGCTGAAGACGTGGGCTGTAGCTTGCTTCTTGCTCTCCACGTCGCTTGCCAGCGGGTCAATGGGCAGGATCTGAACATCAGGATCTCCGTCAAGCGCAATGGGAAGCTTTGAACGTTCGACAGCCTCTTTGATGTCGTCGGGCGTGCCAATGAGGACAGTCTTTTTGATCAGTCCGTAGTCTTTGGCATGGGAAACCGCGACCAGAGCGTCTTCGTTATCAGCGCCGACCAGCACAACCTTTCCGGATCCGAGACGCCCTTCAGCCATGCCTGACGTGACCTGCTCCAGGAGCGAGTTGAACGAAAATACCAGATGCCGACCGCCTGAAGCGCCCAACACCTGCAACGCGTGTTTGATGCTGCCGGCCTCCACGGTGTATTGCAGGCGGGTGTCCGCCTTTGCCGGGTTCACGTACATCTCGAAAAGGTGGTTCGCGATCAGATACTCGTGTTCCAGCGAATCCATGCACATGATGGGAGTGAAGGGATTGTCGATGCGGTCGCGTATCTTGAGAAAGAGCGTTTGGAAGTAAGGATCCAGAGCCAACATGCTGGTAACCACGATGTAATCGGGACGTTCCCCGGGTTCGCCTGTAGAAGAACTCTCCAAGATA
>JBMOME010000060.1:0-19350 GCA_049323095.1 Thermodesulfobacteriota bacterium | reverse complement strand
TCCCCATCACCAAAACCCTCTATTGAGATGCCTCCCTCCTTTAGTACAGTTGCCGACAAATCGCGAGCAAAAAAATCACCGCCTCCCTAAATATCCCTCTGCGCCCCTGGTAAGTGAGGGCTTACAACCGGGCGCTGCTACGAGGCCCATCGGGGAAGACGAGGACGATCGAAATCAAGGAGGGGAGCAGAAAGCTCTTATCAAATGAAGTACATATATCTATGATCCAGGTCCCTGGAGACCCCTTGCTTGCGCGCATACGAGCACAGGTCAGCCAGACTCACCGAATTGTAGTATTGCACCAAAAGCTCTTGGGTCTGCCGCCATACGTGCCGGGTGATGCAAGACGGCAGGATCTCGCAGTGAGCCTTCTTGGCATCGTCGAAATTCAGGCACTTCACGGGCACAATAGGCCCCTGAGCGGCCTTGATAATGTCTCCCACGCTGATTTCAGACGGTTCTTTGGCAAGCATGTACCCACCCCGAGGCCCTCTTCGGCTCTTGAGCAGGCCTGCCCTGAGAAGCTTGTTGAAAATCTGTTCGAGATAGCGCTGAGAGATCTTCTGTCGCCGAGCAATATCCTTGATCTGCGTCGGTTGCCCCCCGCCATGATAAGCCACGTCGAAGAGCGCTCGCACGCCGTATCTACTAGTTGTTGTTATGCGCATCATTTTCCCTGGCAACGCGCGAAGCGTTAATAGTACCAATTCCATTATGATTACTTTACCGATGATGTCAAGATAATTGTACGGTAGAAACTGTGGCTTTCGCCGCGTCCCTCGCCCGATGGCCCTACCCCGGGCCTTGACAGTTCCAAATCAGTCATTAACTGAACAGAGGATTGGTGGTCGGGCTTCCCTTTGGCCGCCGAGGGAACAGCATTCTCGGCAACGCCTACTTTGGCGCTGCAACGAAGCTCCGTCCGTAAACGGAAAGGGGATCGGTTCCGCGGAGCGAACCACGAGGAGTGCGCTGAAAAAAGGCGAGAACGTTTGACACGGCTTCTTGCTCGTGTTAGAAATTAAGACTTGACCAATTTCTTGGAGTACTTCTCATGGGGAGCGTCGTTAAGAAGCGCAGAAAGAAAATGCGCAAACATAAGTACAAGAAGCTAAGAGCGCGTTTGCGCCATAAGAACAAGTAGGAAGGATGCCCATGGTCCCGAGCGGTCTCTTCACTTCTACCGATCTGGCGACCATTTTCCGAGCGGCATCCGTCGCGGAAAAGCTAACGGGCACGTTCTTTGATTTAGCGAATGACGAGTGGACCCGGAACCCGTACGGCGTTTTCACGCGCAAAGCGGTGGATTCGACGTTGTACCGCGAGGACGTATTCGCACAGGTGGTGCTGTGTTCGGCTCGGAGACCGGTTACGCCTAAGGTCCCGTTGGACGAGGGTTTCGCTATCGTGCTCCAGGACCCTACCATCCTGCGGGCGCTCCTGCGAGCCGGCAGCCCGGATTTGTGGACCTTGATGCTGTTCGTCTTGACGCATGAATTGGTCCACATCGTTCGTTTCCGGAAGTTCCAGATAGATTGTCTGGCGCCCGCTTCGGAGACGGACCGCGAGAAAGAAGAGCAAGTGGTGCACACCCTCACCCGCAAGATCCTTGCGGGCGTAACGAATACCGACCTTCTCCTGAAAAGGTACGAGTCCTGCGTGGACTCCGAGTGGCGTGTGGCCTAGCGAGCGGAGGTGTTTAAGATGCCGATTTATGAGTATTGCTGCCAAAGCTGCGGTTGCGAATTCGAAGAATGGCAGAAGATCACGGATCAACCATTGGACAAGTGCAAGCGATGCGGCGGCAAGGCTTCACGTTTGATATCCCGATCCTCATTTGTTCTCAAGGGAACAGGCTGGTACGTCACTGACTACGGCCGGAAAGACTGCGGCGGCGGAAGGGCCGAGTCGAAATCTCATGGCACCTCTTGCAGCTCGGATTCCGGAAGCTGCTCTACTACGTGCGGGAGCAAGAGCTCCGAATCGTCGGAATAGCCTGCGCGTCTCCGGTTACGTGCCATCAATACAGGAACGGTACTGATGAAAATCAAGCGCATAGCTCATCTTGGGGTAGTGGTGAAGGATTTGGATGAAGCTATTCACTTCTTCACGGGAGGACTACCTCTGGAATTGACCCATACCGAAGACTTCCAGGGGATGCGTATCGGTTTCATCCCCGTGGGCGACAGCTCCATCGAGCTGTTGCAGGACGTGTCAGGCTCGTCAGCGGTTAAGAAGTTTCTCGAAAAGAACGGCGAAGGGATTCATCATATCGCGTTCGAGGTGGACGACATCAACAAGGCCGTGGCTGAACTCAAGGAGCGGGGAGTGCGGCTTATCGATGAAACGCCGCGCGAAGGCGCTCACGGAATGACGATCGCGTTCATGCATCCGAAAGGCACCCACGGCATTCTCATGGAGTTGGTTCAACCGTCCAAAGATACGCACTGACCGGCTGCGGAATAGACGAGCGCGGTCGCCTCACCCCACCGGAAGGCCGGCCAAGAACCCTGTGTTTACTCGTCACACCGCACCGTGAGTCTTTTGCAGGCAGGAAGCTCCTCTCGGCAGCACGTACATAAGAGCGACCCGAGCGGAGCTGTTTCAGTTCTGTTCATTGTAGCAAAATAAGCCAAACTTTCAGGAGGTAATGGAGATGGCCGATGTAACCATGCCCATGAACGGGAAGGTTATCTCTATCAAAGTGCAGGTAGGACAGAGCGTCGACGAGGACCAAGAAGTCGTCATCATCGAAGCGATGAAGATGGAATTGCCGGTTGCTGCTCCCGAAGGGGGCACGGTAAAGGAGATTCGGGCCAAAGAGGGCGAGTCATATCAGACCGGCGACGTTCTGGTCGTGGTGGGCTGACAAGCGCCTTTTCCGAGCGTGAATCTGGGGCCGGTTGCTATTTTGCCCTCCAGAGACCAATGGTTCGGCCAGCCGCTCGCCCTGAACCGAGCGAAACTGTGATTGAGCCATGCGCGCCGTCAGGGGAGCAATTTCATTTGAGCACGAGGGAAGGCGGCCCTTGGTAGTGCCCCCCGGGACGACCCGTGTCCTACTCGTGCGGCGGGAAAGGACGCGAGAAAACCTTCTCCCTCGAACATGACTTTCTCGGCATGGCAGCACTGGAATCTTCGACCACCTAGCCTCGGTCGACAGATCTCTGGGGATGCCGCGCGGACTGCTGTACGACGGCTCGGATGCCTATGCTGCTGGCGCCGGAGCGGTGTCTTCTCTCAGATCTCTTGAGCTGACCGAATTCATGGAGACGCCTAGCGCGGGACCGCGCAACCGCGCTCCTACGCGTGAGGCCGCACGTCGGCAGAGAACGCTGCGGAACCCGCTCAGTGCGAGAAGGAGATCATTCCATGCCTGACCTGTTCGATAAGACCTGGATCAAGTCATTAGAACTGGCAAACCGCTCCGTGCGATCTGCTACCTGGAGCGGAGTCGCTGACGAGCGGGGGAACGTCACCGACCTGGCGATCGATTTCTACTCTGAACTGGGTCGCGGGGGGATCGGTCTGATCGTAACCGGTTATCAGTTCGTGATGACCAACGGACAGCAATTGGTGTACATGATGGGCAACTACGAGGATGGCCAGGTCGAAGGTCTTCGCCGACTGGCCGCGGCTATACATGAACAAGGTGGAAAAGTCGTTCCGCAGATCGTTCACTGTGGAACACGAGCGAACCCCACATTCTTCCGAGAGGGAGACGAACTCTGGGGGCCTTCTGCGATTCCCGATCCCGCGAGCGGCAATACGCCACACGAAGTCACTCAAGAGGAGATCACTCGCCTGGTGGAGGCATATGCCGCGGCCGCGCGGAGAGCCAAAGAAGCGGGCTTTGACGGAGTCCAGCTCCACGGGGCGCACGCGTACGGTATCAATCAGTTTATATCCGGGGCCTGGAATCAGCGGGGAGACGCGTACGGTGGAAGCGTCAAGAAGCGTTACCGTTTTCTTGGAGAAGTTCTGGAGGCGGTACGAGGTGCCGTGGATGAAGACTTCCCGGTAATGATCAAACTCAACGCGCTCGATTTCCTTGACCGCGGCCTGGTACCCGAAGAGGCGGTTGAAATCGCCCGATGGCTGGCAGAGGACGGAATCGACGCGATTGAGGTGAGCGCGGGCAGTGCAGCCACGCGAGGAGGCAAATCCCCTTCCCGAACGAAAATAATGAAAGAAGAGGATGAGGCGTACCTCGCGGACCTCGCCGCGCTTATCAAGGGAGCGGTAAAGGTCCCGGTGATTGCGGTAGGTGGAATCCGTTCGCCCAAGAAGATCAACGCGCTCCTTGCCGATGGTAAAGCTGACTACGTGGCCTTGTCACGGCCTTTCATCCGTGAGCCTCACCTGATCAATCGATGGAAGTCCGGCGACACGAGCAAAGCTACTTGCATCTCGTGCAATGGGTGTTTCGAAACGGGCTTGCAAGGACTGGGCATTTCGTGCAGGGTCGAACGGGAACTCAAAGCAAAGAAGGAAAAGAAGGACGCTTAATCCGGGTGTCTTTAACTTCCAGTCGAAGAATATAGCTCACATTCTTGGTTCCGCTCAGGTCATCTTTGGAGGCACGCTATGGCTGAGGATTTCAAGGAAAAGGCTCAACGCTGGGACGCTGATCTCGAGGCAAAACTCTCCAAGAGACCTGAACGCCGCGCCAAGTTCACCACCGTATCGCAACTGCCGATCAAGCGCGTCTATTGGCCCTGGGACGCAGAGGGCTTCGATCCGGCCAGTGATTTGGGGCTTCCTGGTTCGTATCCGTTTACCCGAGGCGTTCAGCCGAACATGTACAGGGGACGCTTATGGACCATGCGACAGTACGCGGGCTTCGGCAGCGCGGAAGAGACGAACAAACGGTTCAAGTACCTCATCGAGCAGGGCCAGACCGGCTTGTCCGTGGCCTTCGATCTACCCACTCAGATCGGATACGATTCCGACCACGAGCTGGCCGCAGGTGAAGTCGGAAAGGTAGGGGTGGCCATCGACTCAGTGGAGGATATGAAGTTTCTCTTTGACGGGATAGACCTGGCGTCGGTAAGCACCTCCATGACGATAAATTCTCCGGCCGCGATCCTTTTGGCCATGTATATCGCGGTGGCAGAAGAGCAAGGCGCGGCCACTGCCAAGCTTCGAGGCACCATACAGAACGACATTCTCAAAGAGTATCCTGCGCGAGGGACGTACATCTTTCCTCCGGTTCCTTCTATGCGGATCATCACGGACATATTCGCGTTCTGTAATCAGCATGTGCCCGAGTGGAATACGATCAGCATCAGTGGTTACCATATGCGTGAAGCAGGCTGCACGGCTGTGCAGGAGGTGGCCTTCACACTCGCAAACGGGATCGCGTACGTTCAGGCGGCCATTGACGCAGGGCTCGATGTAAATACCTTCGGGGAACGCCTGAGCTTCTTCTTCAATTCACACCAGGATTTCCTTGAAGAGATCGCCAAGTTCAGGGCTGCACGGAGGCTGTGGGCCCGCATCATGAAGGAGCGATTCAAAGCCACCAATCCACGAGCCACCATGCTGCGATTCCACACGCAAACCGCCGGCTGCACCCTCACCTTGCAGCAGCCGGTAAACAACGTGGCGCGGGTAGCATTCCAGGCTATGGCCGCGGTCCTCGGAGGCACCCAGTCCCTGCACACGAATTCCTGGGACGAAGCCATGGCTCTGCCATCGGAAGCGTCTGTTCAGGTAGCTCTCCGCACCCAGCAGATCGTTGCCTTTGAAACAGGCGCTGCGGACACAGTGGATCCTCTTGCCGGATCGTACTATGTGGAAACGCTTACCAACGAGATTGAACACCAGGCGTCCGAGTACATCTCCAAGATCGACGAAATGGGCGGAGCGGTAAGAGCTGTTGAATGCGGATTCATCGAACAAGAGATCCACGATTCCGCTTACCAGTTCCAGAGAGCTGTGGAATCCGGCGATCAGGTTATTGTGGGGGTGAACAAGTTCCAGACCCAGGAAGAATTCAAGGCCAAGCTTCTGAGAGTGGATCCTGCAATCCGTGATCGCCAGTGCAAGCGCCTTGACGAGATCCGCCGGGACAGGGATTCCGCGGCTGTTGAACGAGCGCTCGCAGACCTGAAGAAAGCAGCGGAGGGCACGGATAATGTGATGCCTCCCATTGTGGAAGCGGTCAAGAAGCGGGGCACCCTTGGCGAGATTTGTGACGTGCTCCGGAGCGTCTTCGGACAGTATACCCACGCATCACAGTGCTAGAGACCTGGACCGATGAGAGATCTCAAGATGGCAGTTACACAGAAGGCGCTTGAGGATATGGTGCGAGTGATCGTTGAAATGTCAGACCCGGAGCAGATTGTTCTGTTTGGGTCTCGGGCAAGAGGAGAATCCCGTCCCGGCTCAGATGTTGACCTATTGATAGTGGAATCCAAGCCCTTTGACGCAAAGAGAAGTCGCAGAAAAGAAATGGCGCGGCTCTGGCGTGCCCTTGCGTCCTTTCCTTTTGCCAAAGATATCCTGGTCTATAGTCGGGACGAGGTAGATTACTGGCGGGATTCTCTGAACAACGTGGTCGCCAGGGCGATGAGAGAAGGCAAGGTGCTCTATGAGAGACCTTCGGCAAGCAGAAGCAGTGCTGGAAATGGCCTATAAGGACTTCAAAGCACTGACAGGAATGATGGATTCGCAGGTTTTTGATGATGAAATTTTCGGATTCCACGCGCAGCAAGCAATTGAAAAGACTCTCAAGGCTTGGTTGGCTCTGCTCGGCAAAGAATATCCGTTAACTCATGACATAAGCGCTCTCCTGGATTTACTGAGAGCAAGCGGACAAGATATTGAAGAGTATTGGGACCTACTGGAATACAATGTTTATGCCGTTAGGTTCCGCTACGAATCGCTTCAGGTTTATGACGAGGCTTTGGATGGGAAGACTACAGTCACATCAATAGAAAAACTCATAGAAAACGTCAGGCATATGCTGGGCAGAACGCTAGAGCAGTAAGCCAGCATGCGACGGATAGCGTCCAGATTATGTGAGAGGTAGATGGGATCGTCTTTCAAAGAGGTCGCGCCTCAGAATAGATCTTATCTCGCAAGTATGGGCTGACTCCTCCGTCGGTTAGGACATGGACCCTGCAGTTGAGCAATTCCTCCAATTCCTGCCACAGTCCGACTAGGTCAAGCAGAGTGCGGCCGGGATTCATCTCTACCAGAAGATCCAGATCACTTGCCGCCGACGCGTCTCCCCGGGCCACGGATCCGAACACCCGTACGTTGACGGCGCCGTGCTTGGCCGCCAATGCCACGATGAGGTCCCTTTTCTCGTGAAGAAGTCTGCTGACATTCATGCCGTTCAACGCTCTCGGAAATATGTCTGCTCATCCAAGGAATGGTCATTTCCGGGCGTTCACGATGACGGCTTCGCCTCGGACGCATTCTTCGCCGTTCGCGTATATTGAGCAGGCCACGGTTCGGCTTCGAGTGCCCTTCTTAACCGCTTTGCCTCGTACGACCACTTCCGTGTTTGTGGGAACAGCCTTGAGGAACTCGATGTTGAGGGCTCTTGTCCATCCTGCGGGAAGCTCTTCAGGAGGCTGGGCAGGGTCCAGGTTGTGTTCCCGGCAGTCAGCCATGAACGCGGTCCAGGCGGAATGACAGTCGATCAGCGCGGCAGCTACTCCCCCGTTGAGATACCCAGGATACGCGCAATGATGCTCCGCGGGCTGCCATCTCGCAATCAATTCGTCGCCTTGTACAAAGCTCTTCAGTTTGAGCCCGCCGTGATTATCCGCGCCGCAGCCGAAACAGTGGCGGATCGGGTTGTCTTTGTGGAGGAGGTCCTGAACAGCCTGTTCTCCGTCCATATTTTTGCTCCCGAGTCCGTCATCAGGAAGCCCGGCTGAGCTTCTTCGCCTCGAAGTATCCCGGAGCTTCGTGGGGGAAGATCGCGTGGATGAGTATCTCCTCGTCGGTCATGTTGGGGAATTTCTTCTCCAAATCCGGCCACATGGGTGGAATCAATTCAGCAGGACGCACGGTTGTGGGTTGTTCGCCCTTGAGCACTCGCTGCTGGAGTTCCTTGTTCACGGGTCCGGGAGTTTCACCATACATGCCCTTGAGCAGGTTGGCTGTGTGGTTCGCGATAATGGTGTACCGACCAAGCATGACGTTGAACGTGGCCTGAGCAACCACTATCTGAGACGTGGGAGTCACCAAGGGGATCCACCCCAGATCCTCTCGCACTCTGGGTATCTCGTCGATGATCTCTTCGAGACGATCCAACGCGTTCTGGTCCCTGAGCTGACTGGTCAAGTTGGACATAACTCCGCCCGGTATCTGGGTGACGAGCATCCTGCAATCCACACCGCTGTACGGGGCTTCAAACTCCTTGTAAGCCATGCGAACCATCTTGGCTTCCGCGGCGGCTTCGGTGAGTTTGTTCAGATCGCATCCCGTTTCGTATCCGAATTGGTGGAACGCGAAAACGAGTGACTCGGTGCACGGATGCCCGGTACCGCCGGCAAACGGGCTGAGGACGGAATCGATCATATCGCAGCCGGCTTCCACGGCTTTGAGCGCGGACATCATACCCATGCCGCAGTTGTCGTGGGTGTGGAGGTGAATGGGAACGTTCACGGCCTTCTTAAGGCTTGAAACCAATTCATATGCGGTGGCCGGATCGATCAGTCCGGCCATGTCCTTGATCGCGACTTGGTCCACCCCTTTGTCTTCCAGCTCGCGTGCTTTGGAAACGAACTTCTCGATGGTATGGACAGGGCTGATGGTGTAGCAGACCGCGCCTTCCGAGATTTTGCCGGTCTCTTTGATTGCTTTGATGACGGTCTCGTGGTTGCGGATGTCATCCAGCGCGTCGAAGATACGGAAGACGTCTATGCCGTTGCGCGCTGCCGCGTGTACGAATTTGTAAACAACGTCGTCCGCGAAATTGCTGTACGCGACCAGGTTTTGGCCGCGGATGAGCATCATGCTCTTCACACCCGGCATAGCTTCTTTGAGCTTCCGGGCCCGTTCCCACGGATCTTCGCGGAGATACCTGACACAGACGTCAAAGGTGGCGCCACCCCAAGTTTCCGCGCCGTAAATGCCGCTGTCGGCCATTTTTCGGGCCACTTGGAGCAGGTCTTCCAGTTTGATGCGTGTGGCGACTTTGCTCTGGGAGCCGTCCCTCAACGTGATATCGAAAATCTTCACCTTCTTGGGCTGAGCTGCAGCCATGACTGACCTCCAACGACGCTTCTATCCTGCGGGTGTTCCTCACGAGGTGCTTCAAAGACGTTCTCGTGAGGCTGCACCATTTCTTTGCAACGCTCGACGATATGCTCACTGCCTGGGGTGGATTCCGTCCGTCGACTCTGCAGGACCTCCGGCAGGATAACGGGTCCCCCGCACACCGCTTCGTTTGAAAACGACACAGGCGCAATGAACAATTCTGTAATTTTAGACCTATTCCGGATGCTTGGCAAGCATATCAACGTTCTGTGAATTCTGCGCGTCCAAAGGGAAGAGTTCTTTCACAAGTGCGATTTCGTCCTCTCTGGCAACCACACGAGCATCCAATCTGGCTGCCCGAAGGGCCTCCAGGATCGAGTGGTAAATGCGTCCTTGAGGGTACCCCAATGCGATTAGATCATCTCCGCGTAACAGCGGCTTCACATGCCTCAGCTTCGTGATGTAATCCGAGATTTGCTTCCTGGTGTCTTCCCGGGCTGTTCTGGCCATCATGAACAGGAGGGCCTCCATGGAAAGCGGGTTCAAGAGACGCACGAGCTGGCTGGGCTTGGCAGCCTCACCGCGAGCTAGGGCCGCCAGCGCTCCCCGAAGCAGCTCCCGCTCTCTGCCAAGGGCTTGCGCCCTGTTGGGCGGTATGGAAAACCGACTGACCACACCGATGAAATCGTCAGAAGAGAGGCCATCGGTAATGGCCAGAAAGTAAATGATCCAGGGTTCAACCTTCACGCCAAGGTAAAGGTATCGCCACCAGGCAAGCACAGCGATCACTCCGTCCACGAGAGCTCGGATGCGGGCCGAAAACTCCAGCGACGGATGGAGCGCCTTGAAAACACCCATCTCCTCCATGAGACTCAATCCCGGGATCGGATTCTTCTCGTCCAGGGTGTGTATGAGCTCGTTCAGGAGGCGTTTGCCCTCAACTCTCTCGAACATGCGCAACTGGATTGCGGCCTTCATTAAACCCAGTGTGTGCCGCGCAACGGTGAAGCCGAAACGGCTGCTGAAGCGTAACGCTCTGAGAATCCTCGTCGGATCTTCCACAAAAGCCAGGTTGTGCAAGACCCGGATCACCCGCTCCTTGATATCGCGGGCGCCGCCGAAGAAGTCCAATACCTGGCCAAAGCTACCCGGATTGAGGCTCACGGCAAGAGTGTTGATCGTGAAGTCCCTTCGGTACAGATCGCGCTTGATGGAACTGGTCTCCACAGTTGGAAGCGCTCCAGGGCTTTGATAGTACTCGTGCCGAGCAGTGGCCACGTCGATCTTGAACCCATCCGCGAACGTCACCACAGCGGTGCCGAACTTCTCATGCCCCTTAACTCTGGACCCACGGAAGATCGATGCAAACTCCTTCGCAAACTGAATCCCCTTCCCTTCCACCACCAAGTCGAGGTCCAGATTCGGATTGCGCAACAGGATGTCTCGAACCGCTCCGCCCACCAGATACGCGTCCTCTTCGCGACGTTCAGCCACTTCTCCTGCGTGGATGAGGATGTCGAGCACTTCATCAGGGAGCATCTCCTCTATAAGCCGCTTGATATTCTTCTTGCGCACACGCCCGGATGGAAAATCCTCGGGACGACTAGCATCCTTTGCGCGGGGCAATCGAAGGTGTTGCAGCAGATCTGTGCGAGTGATCACCCCGATAAGATGTCCTTCATCCAACACGGGTACGAGTCGGCGCAAACCGTGCAAGGCTATCTGGAGCACCTTGTCGATTGAGTCATGCGGGCCGACCGCGACCACTTCCGGGTCCATATACCCTTTCACCGGCTGGTCTTCGAAGCCGTGGTGCAGGGCCTTGTCCAGCAACTGACGGTGCAGTATTCCCACGACCGTGCCGTCGCGCACCACGGGGAGCGAGTTGATCTGATAGCGCCCCAAGGATTCCGCGGCCTCCTTGAGGGTCTGACTCTCGGTGATGGTTACCACAGGACGCGTCATAATCTGCGCGGCTTCTCGCAGTGGTGTTACTTTTGCCTCCAGGAGGCTGACAAGCCTTTCTCGTGCTTCATACAGAGACAGACCTACAATGGTGGCACTTGCGGCACTGGGATGACCTCCACCACCGAATTCGGCCGCGATCTCTGCTGCGTTCACCTCCGGGATTGCGCTTCGAGCGACCAGGTGCACCCGAGAATCCATGCGCACCAGGGCAAGAATCGCGCCCGGATTCTCCATGTCTCTATACTTTTGCACGAGCACAGCAATATCCGACACGTAACCTTTCACGCTTGCCGTGCAAACGAGCACGTCCAGCCCGGCAAGATTGAGCAACTCCGATTCTTCTATGAGCTGATGAAGCACCTCGATCTGGTCTTTGTTCAGATCGGTAGTCATCATATTCGAGACGATGTTGAGATTCGCGCCACAGGAGAGGAGCCACGCGGCCGCGTCAAGATCTTCCGCAGTAGTCGACGGATAGGTGAACGATCCTGTGTCCTCGTACAAGCCCAGGGCCATTATGGTGGCTTCTTCCTCGGTAATCTCCAATTCCCGGTCGCGTATCTCGCGGCTCAAGATGGTGGTCGTAGCTCCCACTTCTCTAACGACTTCCACTGTGCCTCGTATGTCCTCCTCCGAATCAGGGTGATGGTCATACACGTGGATTTCGACTCGATCTTCATCTGCCAGGGGAGCGAACCTTCCGATCCTGCTCTTCTGTCTGGTATCCACCACGATGAGCCGATCCACTTTGGCAAGATCGATGTCCTTGGCCCGGTCTATCGCGAGGATGTACAGGGTAGATTCCATGAAGAAATCCCGAAGGCTCTTTTCCTGAGAACCGGGAAACGCGACGATTGCGTCAGGATAGAGCCTCTTGGCCGCAACCATGGAAGCAAACGCGTCGAAATCCGCGTTCAGATGTGTGGTTATGACATCCATAGCCGGTGTCTTACCGATCCAGTGCTAATACGAAAACCATAACACGCATAGGCTGTTGCGGCAACGGCGGAGCATACGGTTCGCGCCGCGCCAGGCCTGCGCCTGTTCTCATCTAGTGCTTGATCCCGATCAACTCAGCGCCTATAATGGGTCGCCATGTTGCGGAGGGCACCAGTAAGTCAATTGCAGAAAGGTTGGGTAGGAACACGAAGTGTCCTCGCGGCGCTCGCGCTCGTCCTTCTGCCGGCCGCGTTCTCATCGCATCAGGTCTGGGCAAGTGAGGATCTCTCTCAATGGAAGCGGATCAGAAGCATACAAGTCCCGGAAAATACTCCTTCAGGACCTATCGCGATAGCGCTCGATTCCACGATCTTGACGAAATGCCGGAAAGACCTTGCTGACGTACGGGTCGTTTCGTCTTCGGGCGGACCTGTCCCGATCGTGGTCCAGGATGGGAGCCCGCCTCCTACTCCCGAACCTTTTCCAACAAAGACCTTTCGCATGGCACGCAGGCCGGGGCAGTGGACTGACATATGGGTGGACAAGTCTTCGAAGATCCTGACGCAGGGTATTATGTTGCAAACAAGCGCGAAGAACTTTGTCCGCAAAGTGGAGGTTCGAGGATCGGACAATATCAAGGAGAGCTTCGTCATCAGATTGGACGCGCTCATAGCCAGGCTCGACAAGCCGATTCCCCTTGAAGCCCTGCTGATCCGGCACCCGTTAAACAATTTCCAATACTTGCACATTCGCATTCTCGAAGACGGCAAGACGTCGCCCGAAATAGGATCTGTGCTGTGCCATTCCGCCGTGCCTGAATCCCCCAGACACAAGACCCTCCATGCGCGAGCGCTGCAGAACAGGGCTGTCCGTGAGGAAAATGCCACGGTGATTGTGGCCGACTTCGGGGAGGAGCGATTTCCGGTCTCACGCGTGGAGATCGAGACCCCGGATCGAGATTTCGTCAAGAAGGTCAGCGTGGGCTTCAGTTCTTCACCGTCAGGGAATGACTGGAAAGAAGCGTTTAGCGGGACATTCTTCCGCCTGACTCGCGAACACGCGGTGCAAGAAAACCTGCACGCGGACATAACTCCGGAGCTGTCTCGGTACCTGCGGCTCAAGCTCTTCGGCCCGGGAGGCCCAAGGATAAGCGTGGAGCAGATCAAGGTAGAGTCGTATGTGCCCGCGGTCGCGTTCCTGTATCAGTTAGGCCAAGAGTACAGCCTCGTGTATGACAACCCGGGGGCAATTGCGACAGTGCCTGGAGAAGACCTTGCCAGAATAGACCTTGCAGCCGCACTCAACATGTATCCTCAGCCCAAGCTCGGGCCGGAACAGACGCATGTTGTCCAGGTCAAGCAACAGCCTCCTCCTCCCAAAGTCGAGGACAAGCCACGCTTTGATATGTGGCAGGCCGCCGGCGTAGTGATGTTGCTCTCGGGTCTTGTTCTTGTGTTCGGACTGATGCTCAAGTCGAGATCCCAGGGTAAGGACCGTCTTGCACGAAACGCTCGATTGATGAATTCAAGGTGACATGATCAGGGTGGTGATTGGCGCCTCGCTCACGGGCGAGAAATCCGCTCAATGAGCCTCGGCAACAAATGCAGCTCGGCGAGCGTCGGCCCGACTGTAAGGCCGATCTCGGGAAGATTACTTTACCCGTATCTCCGCATTCTTCTCAATTTCTTGAGGGCTCTCTTCCGGGCCAGTATGGCCTTCTTCTTTCTCTTGACACTCGGCTTGTCGTATGCACGTCTCTTCTTGACTTCTGCGAGCACTCCGGAACGCTGGATTTGTTTCTTGAATCTTCTTATGGCGCTGTCAAACGGTTCATCTTCTCTTACCACGACACCCGGCATGGATTTGCTCTCCTTTCGCGGGCAAACGAATCGTTATCCCACCCACCGTGACGCTTACTCTGAAAGGCCGGAAGTCTAGGCACCGTTCTGGAAGAAAGGCCAGGCAAGAATTCGCGGACGCGCATCCTTGCCCGACACTCATGATGATTTTACGGAGAGCAGGTTACCAGCGCGATCTTCCCGCGTCTCGCCGTCCGCCTCCGGAATTGTTTTTCGGACGAGCCTCATTTACCTTCAGGCTGCGGCCATTAAGGTCCTTGGAATCCAGTTCCTGGATCGCTCGAAGACCTTCTTCACGGTTTTCCATCTCGATGAATCCGAATCCTCGGGATCGGCCCGTGAACTGGTCAGCGATGATCTTCGCGGACTCGACGACCCCATAGGTCTCGAACAAGCCCTTGAGTTCGCTTTCGCTGGCATCGAAAGACAGGTTTCCAACGTAAATGTTAATACTCATTCTCTAGCTCCTTTGGAAAGTGCACCGGACAATTCTCGCACAGTGCGGTTTGAGGTAAACGAACAGGGGCTCTGTGTGAACGGGGAAAGACCAGCTTGCTATAGGGCGGGAAGGTCCTCGCCACGGGCGCCTATGTCGTCAGATCTTAATCCTTGCATAACGCCCGTCGCGCTGACGAGAGATCGACTGGAGAAACACAGGTTAAGGTTCTATACACAGAGTAGACGGCAAATATCTGCTTGTCAAGCTATTCTGGTTCATGATTCCATTTTCCCATATTCGGATGAGTTGTTCCGCGGCTCTAGGTGCCGCTAGATTTATTTCTATGTCCAGGAGACGCAGAAAGTGCGCTTGATTGATTTCTCCTTAGATTGATCCAAGATCCAACTCTTGATTCTGCGGATTGCCTTCTCAGCCTCCGCAATAACCGGGCGTTTTCACAGAGATTTGGCCGCTCGCAAAGCGGGGAGCGTCCCTCTCGGGAAACCGAGAATACCTTGTCAGGGCAACCATTCAGTAACGCAGGGAAAGAATGTCATTGCGAGCGGAGCGAAGCAATCTCCTTTGGCACAAGAAGAGATTGCTTCGTCCCCCGGATCGAGTCCGGGGTCCTCGCAATGACAGGTGAGACAGGCTTCCGTCCCGCACGTAACTGAATCCTTACTTGTGAGGTTCTTTTGCCATTGATCTCAGTGACTCGCTGAGCCTAGAATAGTTTGTTGATGTGGGCTTTTGGTACTTGGTACTCACTGTATGGTTAGTCTGCCCAGGAACCTAAGTAAGCGACCTCCGCTGTTTCGTCTTGATGTGGCATGAGGCCGGTGGCGTCTGGACTGGTGCTGAGCGTCCAGCAAGCGACTGGTCGCTGGAAGAATTGCTCAGAAGGGGGCCGAGCTTTGCAGACACAGAGGATGAACAACCTTTGCGAAGCGACGACCTCGCCGAAAGACTCCCGGGCAATCCAGTGGCTGACCGCTATCTCATTTCTCATTTCATCTTCGCTGCTGTTCCTCTTCTTGTTTGAATGGGAGCGCTATTGCCGTTTTCTCGGCGGTAGAACTGCTTCGTTGTCCTGGACGGACGCGGGATTGACGCTCTGGCTGCTCATCGCCAAATCTCTCCTCTGGTTTGTTCCATTACTACCTTTCTTGGCGTTGCTCATTATGTTCGGGTATCAGCGCGCGGCCGCTGTCTCGCTAGTCCTTACATCGGTCTGCTTCTTCTTTTTCATGGCCACCGATGTCATCTGCGTAGGATTCCAGGGCTGGCACCTTTGGGATTACGCGCCGTACCTTCAATTCGTGCTGAGAAATCCTGACCAGTCCGTGTGGCAGTGGACGAAGGAATGGATTCCCCTGGAAGCTGGCGTGCTCTTTCTCTTATTCGCCGCGGCAGGCCCTTTATGGTTCTTCGCCGTCAGATGGACGGTGCGCAAGGGAAGCCTCAGATGGAAGCGCCTAACCCAGCGAGAGATCGTAGCAGGCGCGACCGTGGCTTTTGCCTTGATCGTCCCGGGAATAGTCTGGGCACCCGACTTGTGCTACGACCGACCGGCAATGGACAGGGTCTTTGACGCGTTACCATATCCCTCCGCGGTTACCGAACGCATTCAACGGAAGATGTTCACCGTTTCTTTCTCGCAGCCGAGCGAATCATCGACCGTCACAGAGTCCCCACCCATGCCTTTCAGCGAGCACGACGAACTCCTCGCCAAGCGCGTCATCGCAGATGCGGCAGCCCCCGGGCCTGTTGACGAGTCCGCATTTGTTCAAAGGCCGAATCTCCCAAATATTATATTGATTATCTTTGAAAGCTTTCGGCATTCCGCTATCAGCCCGGACCTGATGAAGCGGCTCCATACATGGTCTCAGCAAGGATTTCGGCTGCAACGCCATTATTCAGGTTCCAACTGCTCTCATTTGGGGCTCTTCTCTATGTTCTACTCAAGGGCTCCTCTCGCATACCACGAGACTCTGGATCGCAAGATACCTTCACAGTTCTTCACGAGTCTTCGCAGATCGGGCTATCGGATCACCTTTCTCACCTGCGGGGAAACAAAGGGATTCCGGAAGGTGGATTCGTACATCAACACGGACACGTGTGACGCGATTCTCTCGAAGGGCCGGTTCGAGCTCAGCGCATCAAAAGAGTGGCCTGATACCGATCGCTGGAAGCTCGAATGGGTCCGGAACGCGGTGCAGGGTAGTGACCGGCAACCACAATTCATATTCTTCTATCTTGTATCATCGCACTATCCTTACGAATTCCCGCCTGAGTTTCAGGTCCTCCCCCAGCCGAGTCGTCATTGGCAATTCCTGAGTCCGCGTGAGCGAATTCGTGGCCTTACGAGCCGATATGTGAACTCCTTGCTGTTCCTGGAACACGATCTCATGAAGCTGTTCCAATCCATTGATCCGGAGCGAAACATCGTCATAGTGACAGGCGACCACGGGGAATCCCTAGGAGAGGACGGCGTGTTCCTTCACGCAAGCAGAATGTCCGAGATCCAGATCCGGGTCCCATTTGTTATGGTCGGACCGGGAGTGCCGCGGAAACAAGTTTCCACAGCTACTGCACACATGGATCTCCTTCCGACTCTCCTACACGTGTTAGCCGGCAGGTCTGTCCCCATCGCACATAGCGACGGCCGAGATTTAGTGGCCGAATCCAATCTGCCCGATAGAGTTGTAGTAGTTCCTGCCAACGGTAAGCAGTGGGACGGGCTCGTTGTCTTCAGTGGGAATAAGCGTTTGGCTTTCAGCAGAATAATGAGCCGTGAGGGGAATGTTGAACTGGATTTTGCCGGTGAGATTGACGAAGGCGGGGATTTTCTGCCGCGGAGAGGCCGGGATCCAGCCAAACAAGCAGACGCCGACAAGCTACGCTAACCGACTTCCTCGCACTTGTCATGCTTCGTACAGGCAGGCAAGAGTCAGCCTACGCCTCATCTTGCACTGAATTTGGCCACTGAGCGGGAAGTAGTTTCACAACCTCTCGGGGGAGGCTAGAAGGTCTCTGCCCGCCCCCGAGAAGCATATTGAGGTTGAAATCTCGTCAGAGACGACGCATTACCAGCGCGAACGCCCCGTGTCCCGGCGCCCGCCTCCGGAACTGTTCCTTGGACGAGCCTCATTCACCTTAAGGCTGCGGCCTTTGTGGTCTTTCGAGTCCAGTTCCTGAATCGCACGAAGGCCTTCTTCACGGTTCTGCATCTCAACGAACCCAAAGCCTCGGGATCGGCCGGTAAACTGGTCAACAATGACCTTGGCGGAGTCTACTGCCCCGTACGCTTCGAACAGGCCCTTGAGGTCGCCTTCGCTGGCGTCGAATGACAGGTTTCCAACGTAAATGTTGATACTCATACTCTAGCTCCTTTGGAAGATACACTCGCGGTTCCCGCGCGGTGCTGCTAAAAAACTACGAACAAGGGCTCTGTGTGAACGGGGATAGACCAGCATGCTAAACGGCGGGATAGTCCTCGCCACGGGCGCCTATGTCCTCAGATCTTAAGCCATGCATAACGCCCGTCGCCCAGACAAGAGATCGACCGGAGAAATACAGGTTAAGGCCTATTTCTTATATTATGCTGAGCTCAGCGGCCTGTCAAGCGATTCTACGAACAAAATCCAACCATTCGGTTGAGCCGGAAGGCCTGCGGAACTGTCCGCTGGCCACGTCAAGGTGCTTGTTGTCATCGATTCCGGCAATGACATTAAAGGAGATCCACCAGGCGATCATGTCCTGATCTTACCGCCACGTCCAGCGGTGTGCACCCTTCCCGGTTCTTAACGTCTTTCCGCGCTCCGCCGGAGATCAGCGCCTTAGCGCATTCTTCGCACCCCTTGAACGCAGCCCAATGCAACGGCGTATCTCCACCAACGTCTTGTTGATTGACATCTGCCCCTCTTTGGATGAGAAGTTTCACCACCATAGGCTCAGCTTCGTGGCAGGCCCAGTGTAACGCCGTTCTGTCATTAAAATCCTTGCCGTCGAGGTCCGCTCCCCTATCCAGGAGAAGCTCCACCGAGTATCTGTGCCCCTGCCTGGCCGCTTCGATTAAGGCTGTCACGCCGTACCGACGATGCCGCACGTTGACATCCGCGTGGCGGTCCAGGAGCAGGTTGATCACATCCCAGTGACCTTCTTCCGCAGCCCATGTGAGGGCGGCTGCCCCGTCTTCGCTCTCCGCGTCCAGCCGCGCTCCGTGGTCGAGCAAAAGCTGTGCAAGTGTAGTGCGTCCGCAGAGGCAACACCACATCAGAGGAGTCAGCCCCATGTACCCGGGAGCTTGTATGTCAGCGCCGACCTGTAAGAGTAATTCAGCGATTTGCGCATGGCCCCCGCGCGCTGCGCCAATAAGGGCTGTATCCTCATTCCAGGCACGAGCATCCGGGTCGGCTCCATGTTCCAAAAGGATTTCTACCACTTCTATATGCCCGGCCTGAGCGGCCAGCATTAGTGGAGTCCGGCCCACGCTGTCGTGACAGTTCACCTCGGCGCCCCGGGCAAGGAGGCTTCTTATTTCATTCACGCTGCCGAGTTGTGCTGCATGGAGCAGTGCGGCAGACATAGCGCGCCCCGCGGAGAGAATTGTCTCCTGGAAGAGCAACATTTGTGCCATGTCTTGAGAAACCAGGCATGTGCCACCTGGGGCCACCGCGCGCCAATTCTTAATCTGGAGCCGACTTATACCAACTGCCATAGCTAGAGACCGACAATGAATCATGAAACTACTCGGCTTCGGCGAGCACTCCGGGGCTTCGCCTCGGAGATAGGCTGCAAGAGCGCATCGTTGCGCAATAACTTGGAGGGGAGACTCATCTCCCCTCCCATAGGCGTTAAAATAAATCTCGCGATTGAGTCGCGATATTGCTATGACGCGGCCATGAAAACACAAGACATATG
>JBMOME010000059.1:0-2324 GCA_049323095.1 Thermodesulfobacteriota bacterium | reverse complement strand
TGCCCTCATTTCGACTTTACCAATTCATCCGAACATGAACTCAGGAGCGTCCTATGCCCATATCTTCGCACATGGTGATTTTCGATCGAACCTATGAAATCAAAGACATCTCGCCCTTGCAGTCCTCGGAGGGAATTCTGGGCCAGTCTGCCTATCGCGACGCGGTCATCTATCTGGATAAGAGCGTGGATCTTTCGTTGAGCCTCAGGACTCTGTGGCACGAGGCGGTCCACGTTGCCCAACAAGATCTCAGCACAGCCGTGGATGAAGCTGAAGCTCGCTGGATAGCGCTTTTTGTCCACAATCTGCTGGCTGCCAATCCTTGGCTGGCCGGATGCTACCTCGACGAACTGGACACCGTGCCGTTTGACATCGACTCGGAATAGAAGCGGCGGCCCATCGCCATACCGGTCTTACTCCGAAATTTCATATTGCTGAAGCCAAATTCTGCAAAATGCCTCCATCTCAGACCGTGCCCAAATCATCTGAATCCCCCGAACATCAAGCAGCATCCAGCGCCGATACTGTCTCTGATGGCCCGTTTGACGAGCAATTCCTGGCTCGGATCAGAGACTTTTCAGCGTCAGATCTCACCGCGGCCGCCGCGTTGGACCTGTTAGGAAGGCTCATCGCGCATGTCCCGGTCGCATCCAAGGATGATCTGGACAAGATCAAGCTCGTGGACAAGCTCATCAACACCGCACGGCACATGATGGAAACCAAGTTGAAAATGGATGACGCAGCAATCGTCATGAAGCGGCTCGACGACATGGAGGCGCAAATCGAGCAACTTTCCAAGTGATTGCCAAACCCTTCCTTTTCGAAGGGTATGTTCGTCGTGTTTCGCGGTGCGCGACCAGAATTCAGCGAACTTTTCTGTTCAACCGACCACCCGAACTCGCCTGATCTCGATGGTCCCCATCGAACCCTATCGATGAAGGCGCTGTAGGGGCGCAATTCATTGCGCGCGATAGGAAGCTGCCACAGTAGGACCGGCATCTTGCCGGTCCGGTGCTACATCCGGGTTGGCCGGGGACCGGCAAGATGCCGGTCCTACTGAAGCCGTTCTTTCGGAGAGGACGACCGGTTCCCCGCTTACGAGTGGATGGACTCCGATCTTCGCACCAAAACACTACCATGACCGAAGAACCCACCAGAGACTACAGCGGAGTCTGGCGCCGAATCGCATACCGTTTGGAAGCGGTCTCCGGCAGGCTCCTTGGACTCCTTCACCCGTCTGACAAATCGGATGTAGGGCTCCAGGAGTTCATTGAAAACCTGCGGATCATCAACAAGCAGGGCGAGATGGTCTCTCTGATCATGAACCGCTCGCAAGAAATGGTGTTCCACAAGCTGCTTGAATGCCGTGAAAAGAAGGTCCCTGCGCGGTTCATTTGCTGCAAGTCGCGGCAGCTGGGCATCTCCACGTTGGTGGAAGCCTTCATCTTTGCGTTGATCACCCGGCATCTGAATCGGTTCGCGCTCATCGTGGCTCATTCAATCGAAAGCGCTCACACGATCTTTTCCATGGCTCGGCGGTTTCATGCTCATCTTCCCCGTGAGTATGCTTCGAGCTTAGCTCGCAGCAACGTGCGCCTGATCGAATACCCTCCGCCGCACTATTCCCGGTTACAGATCGACACAGCGCAGAATCGCAATCTTGGCCGTGGCGGCACGTTCCACTACGTGCACGCGAGCGAGGTAGCCTTTTGGGAGCGGCCTGAAGAGCCGATCCTCGCGATCAACCAAACCGTGCCTCAGCACTGGGACACACTGGTATTCTGGGAATCCACCGCGAACGGCACCCACAACCTCTTTCATCGGACCTGGGTAGCCGCTGAACGAGGTGAGAACGACATGGAGCCCATCTTCCTCTCCTGGAAAGGCTTCCCTGAATACAGTCTCCCTGTGGCGCGGGACGAGCGACTCGATCTCACTCCCGAGGAAGACGAATACGCGGACCGGTACAGTCTCGATCCTGGAGAAACAAAGTGGGCTCGATACACGAGGGTCAACCAATGTCACAACTCATGGGATAAGTTCCACCAGGAGTATCCTGTGGAGCCGCACTTGGCCTTCAGATTCACCGGGATGCCTTGGTTCGATCAGCAAGTGCTCCATGAGCTGTTGGAGCAGGTTGCGAGGCTGCCGATTGTGCGCGGGTTTCTGCGATTCTCAACAGAAGATCCTGCTCTCTCAGAATTCGTTGACGACGAGCACGGTCCGCTGCACGTATGGCTTGAGCCTCGTCCGGAAGCCTCCTACAGCCTCGGCATGGATGTGGGCGAAGGAGTGGCCGCGGACTACACGGTAATCCAGGTTAT
>JBMOME010000058.1:0-19480 GCA_049323095.1 Thermodesulfobacteriota bacterium | reverse complement strand
ACTCGCTTCCAGTCCTTCTCAGGCTCGTAACTTTCGGCTTTGTCAAAACGAATCACCTTCATTTGATCACCTTCCGGTTTGGTGGCCGCAGTGCTAACACAAGCCAACGCTCGTTGCACTTGTTACATTTATTATGCGGTCAGGTTGTACCGTATGACAACTCTTCAATGAGGTGCGGCCCCTCGCCTACGATTCTCGGTTCATCAGAGCGTTGTATTGCAGCTGATCTTCGTACATCCGGAGGAAGACCTCGTGCTTGGCGTCGTGGTATCTCGCGGCGCCTTGACAGGGTTCGATAACGGTTTCGGCGGCGCTCATTCTAGTCATCGCTTCGGTCACTGTGGCGCAGTCCCCTGCCGCGACAGCTCCGAGCATGGCCGAGCCGAGGAGCACGGCCTCGGGTTCTTTGGGGAGGACGATTTTTCTTCCGGTGATGTCCGCGTGCTCGCGTAGGAAGATCGGGTTCTTGGCACCGCCACCGGTGGTGAGCACGGTCTCGATCTCGTAACCGCTTTCGGTCATGGCATCCAGAATGTGACGGGTGCCGTGGGCCACCGCTTGGACCGTAGCCAAGTACAGCAGGGCAAGGTCTTCGAGGCTGTCGCTGAGCCTTAGACCCGAGATCATGCCGCGGGCGTTCGGATTGGCTCTGGGGGAGCGGTTGCCGTGGAAATCCGGTTGCACGTGGAGATTCTTGGTGAGTTCGGCGGGAAACTCCGTTCCAACCGCGAGCTTGTCGAGAATCTCCGCGAGGATCTCATATACGGTGATCCCGCGCTTTCTTGCATCTTGCTCCAGCTCATGGCCCCGAACGTGACTGAAGATAATATGGTCGATGAGCGCTCCGGTGGCAGATTGGCCGCCCTCCGTGAGCCATAACCCGGGAATCATCGCCGAATAGAACGGCCCCCAGACTCCGTCGATGAATCGAGGTTCTTGGGAAACGGCCATGTGACAACTGGATGTGCCGCCAATGAGCGCCAGCCGCTTTTCGAGCTCAACTTCACTGGCCTCAGTGAGACGCGCTCCCAGCATTCCAACGCCACCGGCGTGCGCGTCGATGATCGAGACCGCAACCGGGGTTCCCGGGTTGAGACCAAAATCGGCCGCTGCGCTTTCGGTAAGCCCCCGCGCGATGCGCTCGCCCATGGGCCGGATGCGAGTTCCGATGCGCCGGTAGCCTTCCGTAGCCAGTTCACCGAGCCCTATGGACTGCCAGTACGTCGCGTCCCAGCTTCCCGCACTGCCCGGTACCGTCGGCTCCAAGTGACCTTGGTAGGTCCACTTGCACACGGTGGTGCACAGCGAGCGGGTTTCGTCGCCGGTGGCTCGATAGGTCAGGAAATCAGCCAGATCGAAGAAGCGACGCGCCCGCTTCCAGCAATCGGGAAGATTCTCTTGGAGCCAGCTGAGCTTGGGTGACTCCATCTCAGGAGATATGATCCCACCCACGTAGCGCAGCACGGCATGTCGTCCTTCGTTGATGCGGGCCGCCTGTTCAAGGGCCCTGTGGTCCATCCAAACGATCACGTTCTGCTCGTCGTTGCCGGTAGGGCTCACCGACACGGGCCGATCGTGCTCGTCCAGGGCAACCAGGGAGCAGGTTGCATCGAAGCCGATCCCTCGCACGTCCGCTGCGTCGATGTCGGCCTCTGTAAGGGCTTGACGTACCGCCGCCGCGCTCGCGGCCCAGATGTCGTCCGACGATTGTTCCACGAAATCGGCCCGCGGCTTCCACATTTTGATGGGGTGCGAGCTCTGTCCCAGCATCTTGCCCTTCGCGTCGAACACTCCCGCCCGAGCACTCCCCGTGCCCACGTCGATGCCGATGTAGCAGCGGCGGTCCTGCGTCATTTCAGGCGCTCCTTCCGAGAAAGCGAACTCTGAAGCCGAGCATTTGGGAGAGCGAGGCCATTTCCTCGAGGATGTCGCCATACGCCACGGCGATGTGGTTGCTCAGATAGTGCGCCATCAGAGTCTCCCGCGAGATGCCCAGATCGGCTGCCATGAACGGCCACTGACGTGTGGTTCCGCGCCACCACTGCTCGCGAATTTCCTGGGGCAGAGTGACGACTTCTCCCCGCCCGACGTCCATCCACAGCTCCTTGTCTTTGAGATAGGCTCTGGCCCACGTGATGTCACCCGCGTGCGCTTCACCGGCGAATGTACCGCCGGGGATTGGGAAGTACTCGGCGGGTTGTCGATACGAGTGGACGCCCCTGAGCGTGTCGGGCTCGCCGCTCATGGCGTACCCTCCGCACGAACCCGAGTTGAGCAGTACCCACAGGAATCGTCCCTGATATTCGGCCCCCCAGCGCACGTCGTGAAACATCACGGCCTGATGCAGCCCCTTGGCCTTGAGCAGCCGCTTCATTAGCTCCATCGGGATGAGGTTGCCTTGATCTCCCTCCGTGGCGGTGATGATCACGTCGCCGTTGCTCTCCGGCCGGCAAACGGAATTGAGCAACCCTTCAGCGAAATCCGACGGCGGCCGCAGCGGCACCAAACCGAGCTGATACTGCCAACCCACGCAGTCGGCTTTGAATTCACTTACCAGGTCGAGGACGATCAAGTAGTCTCGCAACTGTTCCCGCGTAGCGTTTTCGTCGAAATCGTCCGCGCCGTCTTCGCGCCAGTGGAATTTCACGCCGCTGTCCTTTACGAAGGCCATCGCTCGGTTGAGACGGTCGTCGGAGATGGAACGGCCTCGGTCGATAATCCAGGCTTGGTCGACTTTGTGTTCCGAGAATCCGATGTGAGCCAGACGCCGCGGGCCAAAATAGCCGTTTATCATACCCATAGACGTATCTCCGAGCATCAGGGCCAGAATCCTTCTTTTCCTGATCTCCTCGGCGACATTTCTAGAGCGAGCGTGAGCCTCTTTGGATATGGGGACCGAATAGCCGATCTGCTCGGTGGAGTAGCTCACGCGACCGGTCGCGCACCACTCGCGCAAACGAGCCATGAACGCGTCGTCTGCGGTCCAGTCTTCGCGGTTGCTCCACACACGAGAAAATTTGCGGCCCAGGCTCTCCAGGCAGGCTCCAGTGTTGAGCAGGCCGACGAGGCCCGGCCATTGCCCCGAGAAATTACTCGCCAGCAGCAATGGGCTGTCTTTGCCGACTACCCCGTCGGTAGTGTGCGGCCCATAGCACCAGTGCACGAAAACACCGATGAGAGGGTCATCCACAGGGCCGAGCTTCTCGATGGCTTCGTGGGGTCGCGTCAGGAAACCTTCGATGCGATAACTCTTGCGGCCGAGTTTTTTCAAGGCGCGCTCGAGTTGGACCGTGGCCTCCTCCGCGTTTGATCGAGCCAGGTCGTTGGGTTTGGAACGATAATCCCCGGGCCAGAAAATACCGATTTGGGTTCCGGACATCTCTTCTCCTTGAAGCGACAGAAATCCAGCGACAGAAAGTCATCTCTCATCCGCAGATTTCGCAGATCTTCGCCGATTAGAAAACACAAGACGCTTGAATTCAAGGCTTGGCCGACCGAAATTCACGAGTAGTCCTCGCTCGAGACGTGTTGCCTTGAGATAGTTCAAGATCTGGGCTTCTTCGATGCTCGTGATCGCTTTCAATGCCTTCAACTCGACGATCACGTCGTTGTAACAGACAAAATCAGCGCGATAGGAGCAGGGCAGACGCTCCCCCTTATAGTACACCGGCAGATCCACTTCGCTCGCAAAAGGAACGCCGCGGGCCGAGAATTCGATAGCGAGCGCCTGTTGATAAACGGCTTCCAGGAATCCCGGACCAAGATGTCGATGAACCTCCATTGCCGCGCCGATGATCGCATGAGTTTGTTGGTCTTTAGGATCTGCGGCAGTCTGTGTAATCTGCGGATTCGTTCCTGAAACGGTATCATCCCTCTGCATAGAGCACCTCTCTTCTCCTTAACGAGACGGAAATTGGGGGACACACGGTCATATGTCATCCGCAGATTTCGCAGATTTTCTCAGATTAGAAAACACAAAACGCTTGAATTCAAGGCTTGGCCGACCGAAATTCACCAGTAGTCCTCGGCATGGGTTTGTTTGTTTTTAGAATCTGCGACAATCTGTGCAATCTGCGGATTCGTTCCTGAAACGGTATCATCCCTCTGCATAAAGCACCTCCGCGTGTTTGGAGTAGTAATCTCCTGGCCCAAAGATACCGATTTAGGTTCCGGATTTTTCTTCTGCCTCACACGACGGATTGCGGGCGACATAATACCACTTTTTGCGGAACGGGTTTCAACGGCTTTTCGAGTCAGCCCCCGTCAGCGGTTGCTCGAGCACATTGACATGGGCATACGAATCATACATATTGATACATCGTACATAGATGGGAGGTGCAGTGAGATGAGAACCACGCTGAACATTGAAGACAAATTGGTTGAAAAGGCGTCGGAATTGACTGGGATTAAGGAAAAAACCACATTGGTGAAACTCGGCCTCGAAGCTTTGATAGCCAGAGAAAGTGCCAAAAGGCTGGCAGAATTGGGCGGGACAGAGAAGCAATTGAAGACGATCCCACGGAGAAGAATCAGGGAGCAGTGAAGATGGTCCTTGTAGATACATCAGTGTGGGTACGTCATCTTCGGCAAGGCGATGCTGACCTTATGCATCTGCTGAATGATGGACAAGTGATGTGTCACCCGTACATCATTGGCGAGCTAGCCTGTGGTAACATGAAGAACAGGCTCGAAGTCCTCTCCCTCATGCAACTTCTTCCCCTGGCAACTCTAGCACAACACGAAGAGGTCCTCCGCTTCATAGAATTAAACCATTTAATGGGAAAAGGCCTTGGCTACATTGACGTCCATCTTTCTGCCTCCGCCCTATTAACGGGAGTCCCTATGTGGAGTTATGACAAGAAACTCAATGAGGCGAACGAGATGCTGGGTATAAGATACGACCCGGCATTGTCCGGATAACCGGCGCATCAACCCCGGCAAGCAACCAGGGGGCAAGTCTATCGTTACTACGGGGAACGCAGTAGCAGCGGTTGGTTGCGGGTTATGCGCCCGCAAACCACAGAATGCCCAACTCCCGATGCAAGGATTTTACATGCGGCTGAACTTTGAAGGCTTAATTACGATTCTCGGTGACGTTGGGTTTGGAGTGGCAGTCGCGGGGCCAAAAAATACCGATTTGGGTTCCGGACTTTTCTTCTCCTTCACGCGAAAGAAATCGGGGGACGCGAGGTCATATGTCATCCGCAGATTTCGCAGATTTTCGCAGATCGGAAAACACAAAAGACTTGAATTCAAGGCTTTGCGGACCGAAATTCACCCGTGGTCCCCGGCATGGGTTTGTTTGTTCTTAGAATCTGCGGCCATCTGTGTAATCTGCGGATTCGTTCTTGAAGCGGTATCATCCCTCTCCATGAAGCACCTCTCTTCTCCTTAACGAGACGGAAATCGGGGGACACGGGGTCATATGTCATCTGCAGATTTCGCAGATTTTCGCAGATCGGAAAACACAAAAGACTTGAATTCAAGGCTTTGCGGACCGAAATTCACCCGTGGTCCCCTGCAAGGGTTTGTGTGTTTTTAGAATCTGCGGCCATCGGTGCAATTTGCGGATTTGTTCTTGAAACGGTATCATCCCCCTGCATAAATCACCTCCGCGTGTTTGGAGTAGTAATCGCCTGGCCAGAAAATACCGATTTGGGTTTTGGACATTCTTTTCCCTCACGTTGGGCGTGCCGCAAGATTTGTTAGGCTGTGTCGCCCGCTTTGCGGCGGGTGAACTGGTCGACCGCGACGGCGAGGACGATCACCACGCCAATTACAATTAACTGAGCGTTCGTCGAGATACCCACGAGGGTGCATCCGTTGCGCAAGAAGCTGATGAGCAAGGTGCCCACGATGGTTCCCGTGATGGTTCCTCGGCCTCCGGAAAGGCTGGCGCCGCCGATGACCACCGCGGCGATAACGTCAAGTTCGGCTCCTACGCCTGCGGTGGGCTGGGCTGAAACCGTTCTGCTCATGGCGATCATCGCGCCGAGCCCGGTGAGCAGGCCTCCGAGAGTGTAGATACCGATCAGAGTTCGGTCGACTCTTACGCCGGCGTGGTGCGCCGCTTCCACGTTGGAACCAATGGCATAGGTGTGGCGGCCGAACCGCGTGAGGTGCAAAATGGCTCCCGCCACGGCGATAACGGCCAAGAACAGGACCACCGAAATGGGTATCCCGAGCAGAGCGCCTTCGCCCAGGTAGCGGAACGATGACACATTGATCGGCTGTCCGTCGTACATGACCAGCGCTATCCCACGGTAAAGACTCATAGTACCTAAGGTGGCAATGAACGGTTGGAGTTCAAGCTTGGTAATTAACGCTCCCGAGATCAGACCACCCATGGCGCCGGCCAGGAGTCCGACCGCGGTTCCTAGGGCCGTCATTCCCACAGAAGATGTTTCGGCGCCGAACCCGACCATAGTTCCCGCGGCGACCATGCCGCACAACGCGAGGAGGGAGCCCACAGAGAGATCGATGCCGCCGGAGATAATGACGAATGTCATTCCAACGGCAATGATGCCGTAGACCGACGAGCGGCGCAGCACGTTGAGGAAATTGTCGAGGGTCAGAAAGCTGTCGGGCAGCCAAAGCGACAAGATGGCGATGACTAAGATGAGGCTCCCGAACGGAAGCAGTTCTCGAACGAGCTTGTTCATGTGCGGCCCTCGTCCACGGCAGCTAGTTGCATCACGGCCTCCTGAGTGGTTTCTGCGGTGACGAGGTCGGCGACGAGGCGGCCCCGGCGCATCACCAGAATTCGGTCGGTGATGCCGAAGAGTTCGGGTAGATCCGAAGAGATGATGAGAACGGCCTTCCCCTCAGCGGCCATTCGTCCGATCAGCTCGTAGATGTCGACCCTGGCGGAGATGTCGATGCCACGGGTGGGCTCATCGAGCACCCATAGTCTTGACTGAGCGATGAGCGCGCGACCGAGCAACAGTTTTTGTTGATTGCCGCCCGACAAGGCGCTCGCCGGCGCTCCCGGCCCGGGCCACTTGAGCGAGAGCTTCCTGGCCGTTTCTTCGGCGATTTCGTTTTCGCGGCCGAGATGCAGGATATGTTTCATACCCAGTTCCGCGAGGCATGGTAGGGTCATATTCCACGCGGCCGGGAGGTCGAGGCATAACCCCGTGCGTTTTCGATCTTCTGTGACGTAGAGGATTCCGCAGGAGAGTGCGTCGGCCGGCGTTGCGATTTTCACGTATTCACCGTCGAGCTCGATGCCGCCGCGGATTGAAGGGTCGAGACCGCACAGGACGCGGGCAAGCTCAGTGCGACCTGCACCCACCAGCCCGGCGATACCGACAATCTCTCCCCAATGCAGATCGAAACTGATGTTTTCGACGCCTCGGGACGAGAGTTCTGACACGCTCAGAGCGATCGACCCAATTTCCACTTCCCTCTTGGGGAAGTAGTCGTCAAGGTCGCGCCCGACCATCTGTTTGACAATATCGCGGATTTTGAGGCCCTTCATGGGGCCGGTTTGCACGGCTCGTCCATCGCGGAGAACCGTGATGTAGTCCGCTATCTCAACGACCTCTTCGAGCCGATGAGAGATGTAGACGATTGTGCTGCCCGTGCGGCGCAGCTTCTTGACCATTTCGAGAAGCACGGCCACTTCGTGTTCTCCACACGAGGAAGTCGGTTCGTCCATCACCAGAATGTCGGCATTACGCGCGAGGGCTTTCAACACTTCTACAATCTGGCAAGTGCTTGCCGGAAGGTTCTCCACCTTTTTGTTGGGATCAACGTCGAAGCCATGTCTTTCGGCCAGGGCACGGGTATCTGCGAGCATGCGCCTTTTGGAATAGGTGCCAGGCAGCGCTCCGCGGGGCTCGATCCCGAGCCACACGTTCTCGGCGATGGTGAGGTCCGGAGCGAGGCTGAGCTCTTGGTAGATCATCGCGACTCCGGCCGCGAGGGACTCGGAAGGATGCTTCCACGTGCAGGTTTTGCCCGCTCGCACGATAGTTCCGGAGTCAGGCTGGTGAACTCCCGACAGGATCTTCATCAAAGTGGATTTGCCCGCGCCGTTTTCGCCCACTAGGGCGTGAACCGTCCCCTGCACGACGCGTAGCGTGACATCGTCGAGGGCCTTGATGGAACCAAAGCTCTTACTAATCCCCTGCATTTCGAGGGCGAACTGAAAAGACTCCGCTTGCGGGTTCAGCGCCATCAACCTTAGTTTCCGATCAGGGCGCGAATCTCAGGCGAGTTCAGGCGATCCTTGGTGACGAGTTCCACTCCCGTGTCTATTCTGGCCTCGACACTTTCTCCCTTGATCGCAGCGACAAGGCTGCGTACGCCTTTGTATCCCATGGCTTGAGGATTCTGGACTACAAGCGCGTCAATGCGTTCGGCTTCGAGACCTTTGAGCAAGGCGTCAGCAGCGTCAAAGCCGATCATCTTCACGGCACCGGCTCGTCCCTGGCTCTCCAGCGCTCGCAGGGCGCCGCGGGAAGTAGACTCGTTGCAGGCGAAGATACCATCGAGTTGTTTGTGCCGGGTAAGCACATCTTCGGCGGCAGAGAGCGCTGTTTCCACGGTGTCCATGCCGTAGCGGTCTTCAACGAGCTCGATTTCGGGAAACCCCTTTTTCAGTGTTTCGATGAAACCCTTTTCGCGATCAGTGGTCGATGCTGAGCCGGCCATGTACTTGATTACGGCCACCTTGCCTTTTCCGCCGAGGAGCTTCGCCATGTGCTTCGCAGCTAGGACGCCGCCGGCGTAATTGTCGGTGGCCACGAAGGAGACCCGCTTGTTCGTTTGGATATCCGAGTCTATGATGACGATCGGTATCTTCGCGGCTGTTGCACGTTCGACCACCGGGACGAGCGCGCCGGCGTCGGTGGGGGCCAGAACGATGCCGGCCACCCTCTTCACAATGAAGTCCTCGACGATTTGGATCTGTTTTTCGCGATCGCCCTCGCGGTCGGGCCCCGTCCAGAAGATCTCCACATTGTGCTCTTTGGCTGCTTTTTGGGCACCGGCGAGGACAGAGTTCCAGAAGGAATGGGTAGTTCCCTTGGGGATGACTGCGATTGGGCCCACTCGCTTGGGCGCTTCGGCGGTGTTCACGGCTTTGGAGGAATTTGATTGGGACGTGGTTTTTTGTTCTTTCTTAAGAAACAGCCCAGCGCCCACGGCTGCAACTGCAACCAACACAAATACCAGAATCAGCACCTTTTTATTCAAGACGACTCCTTCTGCGCTCTCGTTTTCTTAACTTCTGTAATTGACTATATCACTCATTTAAGAGAACGGTCGGATGACTGCTAGAGAATCCCAGCCTTCAGCGGGGCCTCAAGGTCGTTGATTCCCGTAAGGCCCGCGCAGCCAACTTGGCGGGAAAGAGGAATCTTCGGTCTCGAACAGGTACCTCGTGGCATCTTTGAAATCACCGATCACTTGCGGACCGAGATATCGTTTCCACGAAGGTTTGCGCTCAGCTTGATGCCATGCGAGATGGCCAAGCACATAGCCGAACATGGGGGGGCTCATGTATTCGGGCTTGTTGAATCGCGTGCCCGGCCACTTGGTAAACTGACTTTTCCATACCCGCGGCGAATTCGCCATGAAGATTGCGAACCCTAGAAAGCAACTAGTAAGATCGGTGAGCAATTCCTCATCGAAACGGCCTGGCTTGACTCTCCGTTCACCCCGAAGACGAGCGTGAGCGAGTTCATGGGCCATGGTGGGCACAAGATCACCGGCGTCATATATCTGACTAGTGGTCAGAGTGATGACGTGCTTACGCCGAGAGGATGAATACGTGCCCGCAGGTTGGCTCGGCACGTAGTCGCCGTCATCATTTACCAGCAACAGAGGGCGACGAGTTCCATCCCACATCATAATGGGAGCGGGATCTTCTTTCTCGAATTTGAGGCTTACATGATCTTCGGATATCCCCATTAAACGGCAAATCCGGGCAAACAGTGCTTTGGCAGCCTTCTTAGAAGGTTCGTACGGTTCGGGAAAGAACTCTTCGGTCGGAACCACGAGTGGACGATCGGTGAAAATGTTGGACGGAAATTCTCGCGAGAGCCACTTGAGATTTCTCTCGATCCAATCTTTGGCACTAGGATCGACCGGGCAGTACGGCTTGGATAACCAGCCGAACATCCAAACAGACTCCTTCGGACTGATGAAAAGACTGCCTGCCGGAAATTGACCGTACCGTACCGTACTCTGGACCGTCAACCTCAATCTTTTCTGCTATCCGGAAGGCTTGATATGCGGCAAGTGCCGTTTCCAACGACATCCCGGTTAAACAGTGAGCACGCGGCGCTGGGATGACAGCATAATTCGGCACCGTTGATTCCGGGAACACCTTACTTATTTCGGAACCCTCGATTGAGACGTAAAACCCAATTTGCGCTTTGCTCGAGAATCTAGTGTGATGTCCCCAGATTTACGTGTGACGCAACTTTCAATCAGTGACAGGCAATCGATCAGCTAGAGGAACGGGCCTGCACCTGCATGACAGGCTGAGCACGCTCACCGCTGCACAGCACCACGAGCAGATTGGATATCAATATTTCCTTCTGGGAATCAGTAATTTGGATACCCGCTGCCTGCAGTTTGTTGATTGCGTCGCAAACGATGGCTACTGCTCCCTCCACAATAGTCTTGCGGGCTTCGATAAGTGCCAATGCCTGCTGTCTCATAAGCATCGCCTGGGCAATTTCAGGCGCATAGGTGAGATCGTTGAGCCGCACATCCAGAATACGAATTCCCGCCGATTCCACGGCATTCTGCAATTCCTTAATGTATGTGCGTCTGACGGTCTCGTTCTCGCCCTTGAGGCAGGGAACCTCCGGATCCGGGGAGTGATACGGGAATTTAGCACTGACTCCTTTGACAACGGCTCCGGCTTTGTTCTCTATGAAAGTCCGGAAGCTCTCCACTTCCAGAACGGCCTTTCGAATGTCCTTGACGTGGTAGACCACGACAGCACCGACCTGGATTGGGTTGCCCTGCGCATCCACAACTGTCGTGGTATCAACCTGCAGAGTGATTTCAGAGGTGGGAATTCGTATAAGCCTTCGCCCCATCGGGAAGGCCCAGTTAATGCCTTCAGAGTCGATTGTATGGCTGTAGGCCCCAAAGCTGAGAACAACTACCCCTTCTCGCGGTTTGACAGTAAAGAAGCCTTTGACCACGACAACAGCCGCTATTCCACCGACAATTATTAACAACGAGACAATGAATTCTGTCATCTTCTTTCCACACTCTTCTGCTCAGTCTTTCACGAAAGAGATCCCACCACGATCCCACTATTCTAGCCACAATTATGCAGCAGCCCAGCCATTTTATTGTGTTTACCCCTGGAGTGCAGTCTCGGCAGAGTCCCTGATACCGAAGAAGACCCGGCTGGTCACTCAAGAGGCACAGGAAGGGCGACAAGTCCGCCGTCACGTTGGCGAGAAGGGCTCTTTTGTGCTGTCTCGGAACGTACGTCAGCCCGCCTACCTCTGTCAACGAAAATGTCCTTACCGTCCTCACTCGAACACGGCGCGATAATGTCCGGCCAAAGGAGACTTCGAGGCAGCCCAAACATGCCACTTCAGCCCTTAATCAGCTTTTGAATGCCAGCGTATAAGCCACAGGCACCTCTTCTTTCTTATGCTTAGCGTCTGGTGGGTAAATCCTTGAGGGATTAACCTGATCAGAAGAAATTCCCTGGACGCGTTAAAGTAGGTTTTGCCATGAACGGTCAGCCAGAGGGAGCCGGCATCGGGATGGGTTTGATCAAATTGCTGGTGATTCTGTATGGGGTGGTGTTGCGCGGTTGAATGATAACCCTAATCGCCTTCACTGTTCCCAGCTCGGAGGTTCAATCTCTCTCGCGCCTACTAGGAGACTCAAAAAGTTAGACCGTGTGTCTGCACGGCCTTTTTCTTTTGGAGGAGGCATGAGTCCACATTGGCATAGACAACATCCGCGGGCTCGTGGCTCACCCCTGGTGGAAGCCTCGAATCTCTCGTTGTCACTTAGCTGTCATTTTTGTAGATTAGTTAGTTGCAGAGATTGATTGTGCAAGGATCGAGACCATCGCAGCATAAGAGCCCGATGTCAGGAGGAGAAGACAATGATCGCTATGAAAGCCAATGATGTGGAAGACATCAAGGTAGGATCCGTGCCCTACAAAGGTGGATTGTTGGAGGCTAGAGAGGTCAGGGTCCGGTGGTTGTCCAAAACGGGCGTGGATCTTCAGGGTGGACCCGCTTATGGTCTGAGACTGTTCACCGTGGGCCCGGGCGGTGAAATCCCCATACACAACCATTCTTACGTTCAGACCATGTACATTGTGTCGGGCCGGTTCGAATGCTGGGAATTCAGCTCAGACACGGATGAAATAGTCAATAAGCGGATCTGCGGGCCCGGAGACATGGTCTACATCCCCAGCATGGAACCCCACGGTATGCGCAACCTCAGCAACACCGAGGAAGGGGAATTCCTCTGCTGCATTTGCACTCTGGATGCCGCGGCAGTGTGTCCCGGATGATTGGGGGTTGGGCGGAATTGGGGTAAGCCATTCTGAGGCGTGAAGTCTTTTCGAAGAGTCTACTCTTGGAAAAGACTCTACTGCCCCTTGAACACGGGCTTCTTTTTTGTGAAGAACGCTGAGATGGCTTCGCTGTGGTCTTCGGTCATCTGGCACAGCATGAACTGGTCTCTATCCATGTAGCTGGCTGTGTTGTCCAAAGCGTTGACCGTGGCATTAACCGCCTGTTTGGTCATCATGACAGGCAGCGGAGGCATCCCAGCAATCTTTTCGGCCATGGCTACCGCGTTTGCGAGCACTTGACCATCCTCGGCAACATCTTCCACAAGGCCCCACGCAAGGGCTTCGTCGGAGCCTACCGGCTCGGCCAATATCACGATCTGCTTTGCCCGCGCAGGCCCGACAAGGTGCGCAAGCCGCGGAAGCGTCTGCCAACTCATGTTCATTCCGAGCGTCAATTCAGGCACCCTGAAGATCGCGCTCCGTCCCATGATGCGGAAGTCGCAGGAGACCGCCAAGGATACTCCACCGCCCACGCAATGTTTTTCCACGGCCGCGATGGTTATCTGTTCCACGTCTTCCCAGGCTCGGCACATTGTGGGCCCCGCGGCTAGGAGCCTGCGCCGCGTTCCGAGCGGTCCCTGCATCCCCTCGATGAGCTTTGGGTCCCTGAGATCCATTCCAGCGGAGAAAGCTCGCTCGCCCGCAAGCACCACCGCGAGGGTCTCGCTGTCGTCCCCGAAGGACCGGGCAACATCGATAAGCTCGTGCATCAGATCAACAGAAAGCGCGTTTAGGCTGTCCCCTCGGTCAAATTTCACCACAGCCACGCGGCCGGAGCGCTCCACCTTCACGTAGTTCCATTCCATTGCCATGACCTTTCCGCGGCTGATCGCTCGTTTGGACCGAGCGAGCCGGGCACCAAGAATCACTGTGTAGATAGCATGAATACAGAGCTCGTCAAGAAAGATTAAACGCTTTCAATTTCGCGCAGGGAGTGGCTATAGATCTCAAAAAGGCAATAGACCCCAATGACGCGGCTACGCTTTACGCTGATGAGGGGTCGCTCGCGCTAGGCACAGGCAGGCTGGATCAGAATGCCAAATTGATATTGCCACCTACTTGCCAGAATCGCTGAGTCAGGGTCACATATTCCTGAGCGCCCTGGATATAGAATCTGGTGGCGAGGAAGTTGTTCGACATCGTCTGAAATTCAGTATCATTGCCCTTCAGTCTAATGTATGTATATTTTCCTGCTAGATGGAGCGTAACATTTCCGACCAGTGAAAACTCAATTCCTCCCCTCAATTCGAGCCCGACTCGGTCCCAGCCCGTGATGTTCGTCCCTTGGAAGCCTTTCACGAAGAAAAAAGCATCCTCATACGCGGCTCCCCAATCGAATTCATATTTGCCGAACATGGCCGGCGAGCCCACAAAATCGATGTACCCGCGACCTCCCCAGGCCAAAAACGGATTTCTCCAACCCACACCGATGAACGGCCCATGCCACGTGAAATTTTGATTCATGGTGAAGGAAGTGGTGCTGGGAAGAGCCGGGCTTGTCCAATTATTGCGCCAACCGATGTTCGGAGCCAAGAACTGAGACCCAAAGATGGGGTTACTGGTTGAGTAAGGGTCCAGACAGCTCCTTACGCTGCCCCACTTGTATTCCAACAGGATATCGAAACCCCAGATACCTGGAATTCGCCCGGTCAATTCCCACATCCATATCCTGTTTCTGTTGTCCATAAATATTATGCCTTCCAGATTATTCGGCAGCCGAATGACACTGCCGACCGCGTATCGGGAATGGTGACCAAAAGGACGTTGAACCCCGGGTTCCGTAAATTGTTTGAACTGCGTGACTCGCCCCACGTTCGTTTGAAACCTGAGTTTGAGGAATTCGAACCCCTGAGCAGTCAAGCTTCCGTCTAGTTGAAAGAAGGTATCTGTCAATGGAGTTTCTCGCTGATGCGAAAAATCATCAAAATCATGGAAGCCCGGTATCGCAGCCACAAAATTGGGCCCAGCCTCAATCGTGTGCGCGACGCTGAGCGATCCATCCCCCCAAAAGATCCCTGCGCTTACTTTTCGAAGTGTTAGAGAACGAAGCCAGGTTCCTTGAAGGAATGAGCTGAAGTCCATTGACTGGCTTTGGGGTCCGGCGAACCCAAGAGAAAACGGTAGGAACTCTTGCGAGTGGGCGGGGAGCGTAACCACCAACGTGATAGCCAGCACGGCCACCACAACACTCACGAACGCTCTTATCTTGCCCATCTCCATACCCAACATCAGGGGCCTCGGCCCCCAAGAAGGCTCACGCCACTGTCCGCGGAGCGATAAGCAATGAGCATCCAACGATGCGTTAATAGAATATTTGTCAAATTATATTATCATATTTTGACAGAACTGTCACAGAAAAATTAGCTTTTAGCGTTAACCATTCGGTTACTCATGACGGAGTGCTTTAGGTTTTCCTTGACGTATCTTTCTGGTAGGTTTTGGCTGGAACGTCCCTGACATTAGTCAAGTGTTGACTAACGATGTGGAATTAGTTGATTATCTTGAAGGAATTTTGCGATGACCTCTGCGCTTTCGTTTGGTCTTTCCATGGGAACAAAATGTCCTGTATTCTCAAACCGTTTGACCACTGCGTGCGGGACCTTGGCCTGAAACCTGCTGACAACAGAAGGCAGGAATGTGGTGGACAAGGCGCCGTAAAGCAGGAGCGTCGGCGCCTTAATTCGTGGCACAAAGCGCCAGATGTCTACGGGCGCGGTGGCGAGACAACGCCCTTCCCACGCGGGATCGCACAAAAGTCTGACCGACCCCGAATAGGTGTCTTCCACGCACTCTTCAATGTAGGAATCCAGGAACTCGGCACCCCAATTACGAAAAGGCCCTTTTCCTTGGAGCTCCTCTCGAACTGCCTGCTTGTCTGGCCAAACGCTCTTTCTTCTCGAAGCACGGGTCACAAATGGAACGTAATTCGACAAGCCCGACTTCTGAGCCAGGAACACCCACGGCCTCCAAGAAGGCGGCATGATTCCAGGCTCTATGAGAATTAGCGCTGTGACCAAATCCGGTCGGCGTGCTGCTACAACCAGGCTGGCTGTTCCCCCGAGAGAATGACCGATAGCTACGACCGGCCCGCCAAAATGTTCAAGAAACCGCTCCAAATCTTCATAAAATACGTACCAGTTCTTGAGCTTGGCGGGGTCTGCTGGAGCCTCGGTACGGCCGTGTCCTCGGAAGTCGAGACCCACGAGATTCAGATGCGGCGTGAGTGTCTCGGCGAAGCCGGCGTACACGCCCGCGGCGAGGCCGGTAGCGTGCGCCACATGGGTGAGCGGTCCTGCTCCACCCCAATCTATGTAACGAAAATCGCCTCTGTCACCCGCGCGGAAAAGACGCTCCCGTCCTGCCATCTGTCGCCCCCGTGTTAATCGAGACATCCGGGCTTGCTTCGGATCTCACGATCCGGTCGCGTTGCGAGTTTAGCACAATCCATTGGACATCTTCCTAACTGGTTTCTGATGTTTGTTCAACGCCTACTCCTGCGCGAAAGCCACCGGAAACGCCGGCAAGTTGACCGACAAGGTGCCGCTGACTATTTTCTAAACAGTAGGTGCTACTGGGCTTTGAGGTCAAAATGGAAGTTATTATTCAATGGCTTCAGCAAATGGAGATTGCTCCCATAGTGGGAGGGGTTCTCATTGCTGTTGCGACCATTATCGCGGCCACGGTGATACGGTTCTTAGGAGACAAAGGGGCATTGGCCTTATCCCGTTGGTCCGGTTTGGGAATCCGAACGCAACTCTTCGACATAATCCGCTGGCCTTTGTGGATCAGTGTATTGCTGGTTGGTGTCCTCGTGGAAGTTCAATGGCTTATGCCGCCTCCGCCGATTGCATTTCTGGTAGCGGGAGCGGCCCAGACCGCTCTGGTAATCGTATGGATGGTTCCTCTGGGGAAGACGCTTAAGCTGGTCTGTTCAAGACTCGGCGGATATTATCCGGGTGCGTCGGAATTACTTCTACTAACTGAAAATGTGGGCATAGCGGTTATCGCCATCGTCGGTGGGCTTGCAGTGCTTACAGTCTGGCACGTCAATTTGACCCCTCTTCTTGCCTCTGCGGGACTTGCGGGAATTATCATTGCCTTGGCTGCGAAGGATGTCCTTGGAAATTTTTTCGGTGGCATCAGCGTCTTTCTTGATCGGCCCTTCAGGCCCGGAGACTATATCGTGCTGGGCTCGGGCGAACGCGGCAAAGTGGTCCACATAGGTCTACGAAGCACAAGAATCCTTACGAGAGACGATGTGCTTGTGTCCATCCCCAATTCCGTAATAGTGAGCACGAAAATCGTCAACGAGAGCGCTCCCGAACGAAGAATGAGGGTCAGAATCAAGGTTTCGGTCGCGTATTCGTCCGACGTGGACAAGGTTGAAGAGATTCTGCTCAAGGTGGCCGAAGCCAATTCCCTGGTCTTGCCCGCACCGGAGCCCCGTGTGAGATTCCGCGCTTTTGGTGATTGGTCGCTGGATTTCGAACTGCTGTGCTGGGTGGCCCAGCCAAAGGACAAGGGTCTACTCGTCCACGAACTGAATTCCGCCATTTTCAAGGAATTCAATCGGGCCGGGGTAGTCTTTCCCATGCCCCAGAGGGACGTTTACATACATCAGGTTTCGGCGGAAGCCACGAAACAAGACCGGCATTTGCTGTCGTGATGATTCTCTGACGATTTTCCCACGCCAGTGTGAACAACTCACTTGAGACGCATGTTTCTGACGCGCCTAAGAAACGCTTGACAGGTTTTCGCGCGAAATGGTATGCCAAATCGCATACAAAAGGGAGGACTGTAAGACAAAAAATGGGCAGAGACATCAATAAGGCAGAGATTCCCACGACGAGCCTCAGTTCGGCGCTGGTGCTTCGGAAATTGGAGAACGCAATTCTCTCAGGCTATTTCAAGCCTCGGGAACGCCTGGTCGAACGAGACCTGCTCGTACACTTTGATGTGAGCCGCACGGTCATCAGAGAAGCCCTGAAAATGCTGGAGGGCAAAGGCTTGGTAAAGCTCACTCCCTACCGTGGGGCCGTGGTTGTGGATCTTTCCGCGGAAGAGGTGGAGCAGATCTTTTTCGTCAGGGTAGAGCTAGAGGCTATCGCAGCGCGCCTTGTTGTTAAGAACATCACTCAGATTGAGATCCAGCAACTGAAGAAGCTTTGCCGGGAATTGGAAAGGCACCTGCGAGATGAAACAGACCAGATGATCGAAAAGGACAATGACTTTCACCGGGCCTTGTTCCAGCCTTCCAGGAACACTTACCTCAACGACATGATCGATCAGCTGGGCACCAAGGCCCATATGGTGAAGTATAACGCTTGGTCTCTGCCCAATCGAATAGATCAAGCCATACTGGAGCACAAAGCTATGATCGCGGCTCTGGAGCAGCGCGATGGCGGAGCCTTCGAGAAGCTTGTAACGGATCATCTCCTCTTTTCCAAAAACAGCTATCTGGCTCAGCTAAGGGTCATGGCGCGCAAGGGAATAGCGAAGAGGTTTGAAAATCGCTCCTAGACTGACGATGGACGTGAGGTCCACGGCAAAAGGTCTGTCCGGGTTCGAGAATCCACAGGGTTCACGGATTCTTATCAATTCAAGTCTACGCATCTTGAAAGGAGGACAAACTAGGATGAAAACCGAATCCAAGATCAGATTAACCTTGGCAATCCTGGCGGTTGGACTGTTGCTTTTCCCGGCAATCGGTCAAGCCGCCGACTATCCCAAAGGTCCGATCACCCTTGTGGTCCCTTGGGGCGCGGGAGGAGCTACAGACGTTACGTTTCGAGCTCTGTGTGAAGCAGCCAAAGACATCGTAGGTCAGCCCATTATCGTGGAGAATCGGACCGGTGGCGGGAGCGCGGTAGGAGTCGGCTACATCGTCGGCAAGAAGCCCGACGGTTGCCTACTCGCCGAAGCGACAAGCAGCCTCCATCGCAACTCCTACCTCAACAAATTGCCTTTCGATACGGTTAAGGACCTAACCCCGATCACTATGGTGGGCGGGCACTTGTTTGGCATTCTGGTCCGAGAGGATTCTCCTTTCAAAACGTTGAAGGACTTTATCGACCATGCCAAGGCCAATCCGGGCAAACTGACATATATGGCTTCCGGCGTGGGTAGCGGCGGCCATATTGCTTGGGAAGAAACGGCATATAACGCAGGCGGTCTTCAGCTTCAGCATATCCCTTCCAAAGGAGATCAGGAATCTTCCACCGCGCTTCTGGGAGGGCACGTGGATATGATTGCCACTTCCGGCGGCTGGGTCCCACTGGTTCAGGCAGGAAAGCTGAGGCTCCTGGCCACGTTCGGTCGCAACAGGTCGGAAATCTTTCCCAATATACCCACGGTCAAAGAGCTCGGATACAAGGTGGTTCATGACAATTTGATGGTCATCTTGGGACCGAAGGGGATGGATCCCCAGATGGTCAAAACCCTTCAAGACGTTTTTCACAAAGCCCAGTCGGATCCTCGATTCATCACGGCCATGGGCAAGTATGGCATGCCGATCATGTACATGGATTCCAAAGAGTGCGCGAAATACTGGGCTGATTCTTACGTCGAGGCCGGGGAGCAAGTAAACAAATTCATTCTCAAAAAGTAATCCAGTAGACATTTGCGAATTCGAAGGCCGGTGACGTCGCGGGATTAGAGCTGAGCCGCGTCCGTGATGAGGCAAGGTGGGGGCTTTCCGGAACGCGGAGCCCCCCACTACGAGTGTATTACCAATCGGCTATTGACCACGTAATACCGATGCGTGGTCAGAAAAGTGACATACGCAATGGTGGCCACCGGTGCAAGGAAGAGCATGTGGCCGGCAGGGACGCCGGCCCTACCGGACCGTTGCTGGCCCGATCCTTAATCGTGGCTTCCATCCTTTCTTAGGGGCCGGCGTCCCTG
>JBMOME010000057.1:16685-19593 GCA_049323095.1 Thermodesulfobacteriota bacterium | reverse complement strand
CTGCCCGCGTAACCGGCGGAGAAGCGGTGGTGGTTCGAGTGGATCGACCTGATAACTGTCTCAGGATCCGCAGCGGTCCGTCCATGTCACACAACATGATCGGTTGCGCGGTCATGGGGCAAGCATTGGTTTTGACTGGAGTATTCAGCACGGACGGTCGGTGGGCTCAACTGGATAACAATGGTTGGGTCACATATCGCCAGATCCGGACCTCTTTGACGCCGCCTAAGCGCGCGGTGAAGAGAGTCAGGACATCCGAATCGGAGGAACTGTGGGAGCGGCCCGCAGGAGCGGGTGCATCCGCAAGGGTCAGTTCTGAGCCGTATTACGATACCGACTACGTCTCTTATGGTGTCCCCTACTATTCGTACTATGGATGGCCTGGGTATGTAGTGACGCGGCCGGCTCTTCCAAGACCCCCTGCCCTGCCCGCGCTTCCACCCCCACCACGTCCATTTCCTTAACGATTAACGATCCCTGCGGTCCCGGCCCTACAAACCGGGCCGCAGGCCCAAGGCCGCTTTGTCGGGTCCATAATGTCTTTTACATGCGCGTGCATTGAGTATGCTGTTCCGCAGCCTGTTCCCACCAAAGTTGCAACCCGGACATTTAATTAGAATTGGCTGTAGGGGCGTGATTCATCACGCCTTCGTATTGGGCGCAATGAATTGCGCCCCTACTGTTTCACGTAGATCCTTTTCACGGGATAAGCCCAGAGAGTTCCATATGCAGCGTGGTAGTATAGCGTTCGTTGTCAGGTTTGTGATGGGAGACGAGGCTGTTATCAGCCCCGACCGCTCATTTAGTCTCTGACCCTCCGGAGCTAAGTTGCTTACGGAGTTGTTCCACCCAGGGACGAACCATCACGGCGTGGGGCGCATTTCCTGCCTTTTCCAAGAACGTTTCCCACGCGGCGAGCGCGTCGGCCGGTTTTTTCAGATCGTCGCGGTACACGATTCCCATATTGAAAAGCGCCATCATATGCGCGGGGTCGATTTCAAGGGCTTTCTTGAAGGCCTTCACCGCTTCTTCCGGCTGACCCAACTTCCGGTAGCTAATTCCCATATCGGTTATCACATCAGGATTGCGTGGATTGCCTTGCAGTGATTTCTGGTATGCTTCTATGGCCTTTTGATGCTGACCGATGTCAAAGTAGGCGTTACCCAGTTCGACCCAGGCTTCGGTCTGGTCAGGCTTTACCGCCAACATCTTTTCCAGGCCTGCAATGCGCTTGCGTAGTTCCGCGCCTTCATCTTCACGCTGGGCAGGAACGGGCTGTTTTGCTCCTTCGCCAATTGTGTCCAATTTCCAAGCCGAAAAGATCACCCCCACGATGAAGCCGGAGGCAAAGACCAGCACCCAGTAAGCCGCGGTTCGTACGCTCTTCACGGAACAAACCCCCATTGGTTTTGCTCACGTTACCATAAGGAACCTCTTTCTTGGAAGCCGCAATGGCCATATGCGCGAGATGGCGATTGCCATCTGATGGGTTCCCGTGGCAAGGTGGGAGCATATCCAAGAAGCACGAGCTTCCGATCGAGTGAGCGTGCGAGTAGCTCCGTTCAAGTGCCCGGATTTGGGAGGGGTGAATGATGGAGGATATCAAGAAGAAGTACCGCACTGTTATGGATGACCATTTCCCTAATGAAATGAAGATCACGTTCGGGGATCAGACGCTCACATACCGCAAAAGAGCCTGGAAGATAGAGGATCCTCCGGGCACCGTGGTTGAGAAAGGGCTCCGGTACGGGGAAAACCCGGGCCAGGAATCAGCCCTGTATGAGCTCGTGCACGGCAATCTCACTCTTGGGGAAACGACCTTCATTTCTCCCGGGTTGGGCCTGGTGAGCGCTCTGACCGAATCCGAGATGATCCAGGCGGGAAAGCACCCAGGGAAGATCAATCTCACCGACGTGGACAACGCTCTGAATATTCTCAAATATTTGATGGATCGGCCGGCCTGCGCCATCATGAAACACAACAACCCATCGGGCGTGGCTGTGGATGATAGCCTTAGCCGAGCGTACCAACACGCGGACCAGGCCGATCGCATCGCCGCGTTTGGCGGGGCCGCGGTCTTCAACCGGCCTGTGGATAAGGCCTCTGCGGAACTGATTTCGCACAATTACCTGGAAGTTGTTGCCGCGCCCGACTACGAGGTGGGATCGGTGGACATCTTGAAACAGCGCAAGAATCTTCGCATACTGGCCGTTCCGCGCATCGACCGTTTGGAAGACTACTGGACCCTTCGATTTGTCGATTTCAAATCGCTCATTGACGGCGGCATCATAGTTCAGCAGTCGCCTGTGAACGCAATCCGTTCCTCATCAGACCTGATGCCCGCGCGTGCGACGTACCAGGGCAAGGAATACGTGATCGAACGAGCACCCACAGAACGAGAGCTTGCGGACATGGTCTTCGGGTGGGCTGTGGAACAAGGTGTGAGCTCGAATTCAGTCCTATATGTGAAGGACGGGTGCACCGTAGGTATCGGCACCGGTGAACAGGATCGAGTGGGTGTCGCGGAAATTGCGGTCTTCAAAGCGTACACCAAATATAGAGACCGTCTCTGTTTCGAGCGTCACCGCGTGCCGTACAGTGAAATGAAAGACCGTGAAATCAGGGCACAAATCGAAGCGGACACCAACGCGTGCAATGCGGGTCTCATTGGGTCTGTCATGATTTCGGACGCGTTTTTCCCGTTTCGTGACGGAGTGGACGTGGGAATTGCCCAGGGTGTCTCAGCTATCGTGCATCCCGGGGGCTCGGATCGGGACTTCGAGTCCATACAGGCCTGCAATGAGGCTCACCCGCAGGTGGCAATGATGTTCACCAACCAACGAGCTTTCAAGCACTAGAAGCGGCCTCAGAAATCGAGAGTTTTCGGATGAATGGCGGGGGGGGGGGG
>JBMOME010000057.1:0-16675 GCA_049323095.1 Thermodesulfobacteriota bacterium | reverse complement strand
CAGGCCCCCCCCCCGGACCCCTCCCCCAAGAACTCTCATATTCTGGCGACACTTCCAGCGCTTCGAAGATCTCGCGGCCGGGGGTCGATGACCGCTGACTTATTGGTCTGCGGCTTTCATTGTGGCTGCCTGCGGTCTTGAGGCCACTTGTTGAAGAACGTTACAAAACATGTAACCCTACAGTAGGTGCGCTGAAACCCGCTCTTTTTCACTGGAGAAGCCCTATGAATCAGTTTCGATTCCTCGGTGGTCTGCTGATTGCCCTGCCACTTCTTTCATACGGTCCTGCGTGTGCCGCAACCTTTGAGGAATTGGACAAAGAAGTTGCCGCATCTACAGTGGTCTTGAAAAACATGGTGGCCATGCCGGATCAGAGGATTCCTCGCGACTTGCTTCAGCGCTGTCGAGGCCTGGCGATATTTCCCGGAGTGATCAGGGCAGGCGTGGTCGTAGGGGTGAGCTTTGGCAGCGGGGTCGTGATGCGGCGGGGTGAGAAAGCCAAGGCCTGGAGCAAGCCCGCGTTCTTCAGAATCCGTGAAGGAAGCGTCGGAGCCCAAGTGGGGGCTCAGTCGATCGACTTGGTTCTCCTGATTATGAGTGAGCAGGGCATTCAAGGACTCCTGGAGGATCGATACACTCTCGGTGCGGACGTGGCCGTCACGGCAGGACCCGTGGGCCGTGAGGCCTCGGCAGAAACGAGTATTCGCTTTGACGCAGGGATATTCTCTTATTCGCGAACAAGAGGGCTCTTTGCCGGACTCTCTCTCAAAGGAGCAGTCCTGGAGCCTGACCGGGAAGCTAACGAGGCGTATTACGGCAAAGGGGTGTCGGTTCAAGACATCTTTTACGAGGATGCTGGGGTTCTGTCAGATGCGGGCCGTGATCTCACGAAATTGATCGGAGAAGTATCAGGCCCTTAGAATGCGAACTATTTCAGCCGCTTGAATTGCAGCCCGGACATTTCGCTTGAAATTAGATAGGGATTTCGATATGTTGATAAGACGCCCTTTACGTGGGGCGCACGAGGAGAATATTCTCCTCCACTTCTCTCTACGGTGAGCCATATCACGACCATGCAGCGGCTTCTTGTGCTCCTTTTCGTCGTCGCGGCCTCAGTCGCAGGCATAGAGTCCGCGCGGTCGGAAGGACTTCCCGAGCCGACGAACCACACCCGCATCGTGGTGCACAAAGCCGGCCAGATCCTCGAGTTTCATCAAAAAGGCCGAAACCCCATGATCTTCCGGATCTGCCTGGGCATGAACCCGGAAGGGCCCAAGAAAATAACAGGGGATCAGAGAACTCCGGAAGGTGAATACTTCATCTGTCTAAAGAGCGAGGCCAGCAATTTCCATCGCTTCTTGGGGATCAGCTATCCGGGTGAACGCGACGCTCAGGCAGCTTTTGAGCAGGGGATGATTTCGCTCGACACCAGGGATTCTATTCTTCAGCCGTTGAGAGAAGGCAGACAGCCTCCATGGAATACCAAGCTTGGCGGCTGGGTGGGGATACATGGATATCCTACTGACAACTACCGCAAGCTATGGATTACACTCCTCTATCCCAAGCCGCACAATTGGACTGACGGCTGTATCGCCTTGTGGGATTTTGAGATCGACCAGATCTTCCCCAAGGTCTCTCTCGGCACACCTGTAACCATTCTCCCCTAACAACTGCTCGATCTCATACCAATACGCTTGCAAAGAAGGAAAGCGTGGGGGAAACTTCTTTGTGTAAAGAAGTTTCCCCCAGACCCCCTTCAAGAAACTCTATATTCCTCCGGCATCCCGCCTTCCTTTCGAAGAAGGCGGGATGCCGGAGGCGTATAGAAGTTTTTGGAGAGGGGCTCCGGGGAGAAGCCTTTTTTACAAAAAGGTTCTCCCCGTCTTCCTTGCTTGCAAGCGCACTGGTATCAGACCGTAGTGGGCCGGCCGGTCACTTCGGCTTGTTTGTGCGGGGCACGCCTGCGCTGGCCAGATCTCTTTCGTTCTGTTCGATGTACTTTTCCGCCTGCTCGACCAGCTTTTTGAGATCCGGCACTGACATGGTGTGCAGGTAGTCGATCTCACCCTGGATGTCTTTCAGGATATTTACCAACTTGGCCTGCCGTTCCTCCACCAGCACCAGAGTTGCTGCGACTTCGGAAGAGAGCCCGGAAAGGCCGATGAGGCGCCACTTGCTGAGGAGCCATAGGGAAAGCGGGAACGACAGAGCTATGAACACGAGCACCACAATGGCAACCCAAAGCAGGGTGATCAGTTCCATGCCCATCAACTTGGTGTCGTATGTCCTGCTCTCTGTTTTCTGAATCAAATCGAGCATCTGCTCGAACAACTTACGATATTCCGGTGACATTCCACCCTGCGCGGCGAGTTGAGCAATAGCTTTTTCCAACTCCACGCTGGTTTTTGGCTGGGCTTCCGCGGCTTGCCCGGCCGGAGCACCTTCGGCAGCAGAAATCGCCACATCCATAAGTCTCAAGTGGTCCGCGGTTCCAAAGAACGCGGCGTACCCGATGCAGCACAGGGCCAGGAAGGCCAGTGCGGCCATCAGGGCTTTCAGGCGTCGGGACATCGTATTCCTTGCAGCCATGGCTTGAGGCTCCTTACGGTATTAATCCAAGTTCTCTGCCGATCTTGGCGCAAATCTCCATCACTTTTTCCAGGTCCTCGATGCTGTGGGTGGCCATAAGAGTCGTCCTGATCCTCTGCGTTCCTTCGGGCACCCCGGGAGCCAAGACGCAGTTGGTGAAAACGCCTGCTTCAAAGAGACGCTTCCAGAATACCATCGTGCGCACGTCATCTCCCACGATCAGCGGCACAACCGGGGTTTCGGTCGGACCAGTCTCAAATCCGAGAGACCTTATGCCGTTTAGCAGGAAATGCGTATTCTCCCAGAGCCGCTGTCGTATCTCGGGCTCGGTCTTAATCACTTCTAGAGCAGCCTGCACCGCAGCGATATTCGACGGCGGCATGGACGCTGAAAAAATTAGGGCCCTGGAATTGTGCTTTATATACGAGACGACTCGCTCGTCGCCGGCCACGAACCCACCCAAGGACGCAAAGGACTTGCTGAATGTGCCCATTACCAGATCGACCTGATCGGTAACTCCAAAGTGCTCCAGCGTTCCCTTTCCTTGGTCGCCGAGGACGCCGATCCCGTGGGCGTCATCGACCATGACCTTCGCGCCGTATTCAGCGGCCACCGCGAGGAGCTCCGGGAGACGGGCGATGTCTCCTTCCATGCTGTACACGCCGTCCACGATGACCAGGAGACCGTCCGAATCCAGGCTGGCCTCGATGTTCTTCCGCAGGGATTCAGCGTCGTTGTGCCGGAAGCGTCGGACCTTGCCGAACGACAGACGCACGCCGTCGATCACGCTCGCGTGCACCAGGCGATCTATGATGACCGTGTCGCTACGACCGATCAGGGGCGCGATGATGCCCTGATTGGTTATGAAACCTGTGGAGAAGACCTGCGCGGCCTCCTTGCCCATAAACTCGGCCAAAGAGGCCTCCAGTTGCTCGTGGAGCTCCAACGTCCCGTTCAGAAACCGAGATCCGGAACAACTGGTGCCGTACTTCTCCAAGGCCTTGAGCGCGGCTTCTCTGACCTTCGGGTGCGTGGTGAGCCCCAGGTAGTTGTTGGAGCCCATCATGATCATCTCATGGCCGTCGATGGTCACGTGGGGCCCGTCGAGACTGGAGATGGCCTTAAAGTACGGATAGTAGCCTGCCGCGATGTATTCTCTGTCGCGTTTGAAGGCGTAGCACTTTTCGAAGAGATCGCCCATTTACACCGTCAGTTTTCTATCCACGCGGCATAATAGTCTCGCTGGGAACGAGAACCATGCCCGCGGGAAATCTGATCTGTGCCTCTTTTCACGAAGAGTCCTGATCTGGCCGATCAGGATCGAGCGGCATTATGCCCGATTCCAAATCCGACCGTCAAGGGTCAACGGAAATGCGCAATCCCGCAGAGGCTCTGAGACAGCCCCAGCTGTCATTTCGGCGCAAGCCAGGTTGCATCACGTGGCGAGGCCGATCTTTCCTTTGGGTTCTTCTTGAAAATGAACTCGAAGCCTCTCAACATCGTTTTTGTTGATCCCTTCCACAGCTCGAATCTGTTCGTCCGACGCGGCAAGGAGTTCCTCGATGCTCTCAAATGCCTTCAGTAAAGCTGCCCTCTTCTTTGGACCGATGCCGGGCACTTCGTCCAGCGCGGAACGAATCACCGCTTTCACGCGGCTCTTGGTGTGGAACCCGTGCACGAACCGATGAGATTCGTCGCGAATGCGCATTAGGAGCATGAGCGCAGGGTCACCTCGAGCGAAGTTCACCGGGTTCTTTCGGTTGGGAAGGTAGATCTTGTCCGACTCGCCTTCTTCTCTCCCCTTGGCGATGGCCGCAACCGTTGGAATGTCAGCCCCTAGGCGGTCTTTCAGGGCCGCGACCGCCGCGTTGAGCTGAGATTTCCCGCCATCTATGAGAAGGAGATCTGGCAATGCATCCGCGTCCACATGACCCAGCCGCCTGGATACGGTCTGATAAATCATACCCGGGTCGTCCTGGTCGGTGAACCCGGTCATTTTGAAGGTGCGATAGAGCGACTTGTCGGGCTTCCCGTCTCTGAACGCGACCTTGACGCCTACGGGTTGGGCTCCCGCTGTATTGGATATGTCGTACCCTTCAATGAGCGACGGCGCTTCGGGCAGATGCAGTTTCGCCGCGAGTCTCTCCAGAGGCTTCTGCAGGGACTCGTCAGCAGCCTCTTTCACCAACGCATTGTGCGCGTTCTTGAGCGCCAGTCGAACAAGACGCATGCCCGGCCCACGAGATGGAGCTCGGACTGTGACCCGGTTCCCGCGCAGCTCCGAGAGCCATGTTTCGATGAGTTCGGGATTTTCTATGGGTTGCGAGATGAGCACTTCCTTGGGAATGAACCCCGCGGAACCGTAATACTGTTTCAGGGCGGAAGCCATGACCTCGTTAGGCTCCAACGCCTCGTTGCGGAAGCGGAATGAATCCTCGGAAAGGAGATTCCCGCGGCGAAACGAGAGGACCTGCACTACATAGAGATCGCTGTCGCCGGTTACGAGCGCGATGGCATCCTGATCTTTGAGATGGAAGAAGGAGACGTTTTGCACTTCCAGTGTACGCGTGATGGAGGCAATTCTGTCCCTAATCCGCGCAGCTTCTTCAAACTTGAGATTCAGCGCAGCCTGTTCCATCTCATGCTGAAGGCTGCGCACCAGGTCCTCGCTTCGTCCTTGGAGAAGAAGGGTCACGCCTTCCACCATGCGAGCATATTCATCGGGATCCACCTTGCCTGCGCAAGGGCAGAGGCATCGCTTCATCTGGCAGTTGAGGCAAGGTCTCTTGCAGGTCGCAAATTGTCGTTCCGTGCACTGGCGCAGAGGGAAGAGCCTCAATGTGAACCTGAGGGTGATTTTCGCGTCACGTGCGGATGAGTACGGACCGAAGTACCGTTCGCCGTCCGGCCGGATCTTTTGGGTCCTGACAAGGCTCAAGCGGGGAAAAGGGTGAGACGCGTTGAGTCTCAACGAAAAAAAGGACTTGTCGTCCCTCAAGTTCACATTGTACGGCGGCCTATGTTCCTTGATCAGGTTGTTTTCCAGGATGAGCGCTTCTTTTTCGGTCTCGGTGAGTATGGTCCTGATCGAATTTACCTTCTGAAGCAGAAACCGGATCCTGGGCCGCTCGTCTCCTCCCTTAACGAAGTAACTCCGCACGCGGGCTCTGAGATTGCCCGCTTTACCCACGTAAAGAACCTTGCCGTTCGGGTCGAGCATCAGGTACACGCCGGGGCTCGTCGGGAGGGTGCTGACTATCTCTCTTCCGATCACCATTGGTGACGCTCTTTCATGTCGTTCGTATGAATTGCCGCGGACCAGGCCCGCGACTTAATTTCAGTAGCTGCGGTACGGGGACCGATTGTGCCGCGCAATGTAATATAATGCGAAGGCGTCCGGCCGAAAACCCCCCTTGTTGCTGATGTCCTGCTGTGTTATAAAAAAGTTTTGCACTTGTCTCTTCCCCAATGGGGATACTGCGCTCGGGCGGGTCGGAGGCCCTTCCATGAAGAAGAACCAGGACCGCAAAATGGCTGAGCGGCGCTTCCTCGACGAGCGAGGACGTATCACCAACAAAGAGTTGGCGCAGCAGCTCGGACTCCATCCCGCAACTATAGCCCGCTGGAAGAAGTTGGACGACTGGGAACGCAAGCTTATGGCGCACTTAACGTCCAGCCAGGCCCCTGAGGCAGAGGAAGAGGATTTCTACACGGTGGATATGCGCCATCTGAAAGCGCTCAACGAGAGGATCGACTCGTACTTGCAGCGCAAAGAGCTGCTTCCGAGCGAAATCCTTGAATTGGCCGAGGCAAAATATCGCCTGATGCACTGTATGGAAATCATCAATGACCGACTGCGATACCCGGTCGTTGACGAGTATATGCGTGAAGAGGATTAGTGGAACCGACGGTTATTCGAGGAGTAGCCATGATCGAGATGAGATTTCATGGCAGAGGCGGCCAGGGCGCCGTGACTTCTGCCGAACTCGTTGCCCAGGCGGCAATCGATACGGGAAAATATGCGACGGCTTTCCCCAGTTTCGGCCCTGAGCGAAGGGGCGCGCCGGTGGTCGCGTTCGCACGGGTCGCGGACGAGCCTATCCGCGTGCGGGCCAAAGTTTACAGTCCTGACGTGGTGATCGTGCTGGACCCGACGCTTTTGCAGATCGCCAATCCTGCCCAGGGGCTAAAGTCGGACGGCGTGTTGGTGATCAATTCTGCGCTTGACGTGGACACGCTCCGACGCGAGTTGGGCTACCAGGGCAAGATCGTCCTGGTGGATGCATCGCGTATCGCGCGGGAAGTGATCGGCCTGCCCATCACCAACACTACGATGGTGGGCGCCCTGGTCAAAGCCACAGGCCTGCTTTCCCTGGAGTCGCTGGAGGGGCCGTTCAACCGCCGATTCGGGAAGATCGCTCCCCGCAATCTCGCGGCCATGAAGCGAGCCTGGGAAGAAGCCACTGTTATTGCCTGACGAACCGATCAAGGTTGTCACTTCGTCCCCACTCGCCATACAGACATTTCCAGAGCGATAGATGGAGGAAATCGTGAGTAAGCCCATAGACGAGATTACCTGGCAGGAGATTGAGCCAGGAGGAGTTATTACCGAGCCCGGAAACGCTCGAAGCTATCATACGGGATCATGGCGATCCATGCGCCCCCACTACCTGGAAGAGAAATGCATCAGATGTTGGCGATGCTTCATAATGTGCCCTGACGCAGCTATTTCGCCTGACTTCCCGAATAATCGCCTGGTCTGGAACTACGATTACTGCAAAGGCTGTGGCATCTGCGCCTATGAATGCCCGGTGGACGCGATCGAGATCCGCGAGGAGGGGGAGTAATGGGCAAGAAGGTCGGCATTGAAGTTTCCATAGCCGCAGCTGAAGCGGTCGGTTTGTGCGACGTCGACGTGGTGGCCGCGTACCCGATCACACCGCAAACCCATATCGTAGAGCACCTGTCAGAGCTCGTTGCTAACGGTCACCTGGACGCAGAATTCGTCCCAGTGGAATCGGAACATTCTGCCATGAGCGTATGTTGCGGCTCTGTGGCCGCAGGGGCCCGCACGTTCACCTCCACCTCCGCTCAGGGGTTGGCCCTCATGGCCGAAATCGTCTACATCGCATCTGCCATGAGGTTGCCGATGCTCATGCTCGTGGCCAACCGAGCCTTGAGCGCTCCTCTCTCCATCTGGAACGACCACTCCGACGCGATGATGGTCCGTGACTCAGGCTGGATACAGATCTTTTGTGAAAACGGCCAGGACGTGTACGACCACATCTTCCACGCGTATCGGGTGGGCGAAGATCCTCGGGTCTCGCTTCCCGTGATGGTGAATATGGACGGGTTCATTCTGACGCATGTGATTGAGCCCATAGAATTTTGGACCAAGGAGATGGTGAGCTCATATCTGCCGCAATTTCGTCCGCTCCATACGCTCCACCCAGACAAGGTCGTTACCATGGGCGCGTTTGGGATGCCGGAAATATACGCGGAACAGAAGATGGCTCATGACCAAGCGCTGAAGAATTCCATGCCGGTCCTCCAGGAAGGATGGAACGAACTAACGAAGGTTACCGGTCGCAAGTACGCGCCTGTCGAGCAGTACAGGACAGACGGCGCGGAAACTCTTCTGCTCTGTATGGGGTCCCTGTGCGAGACTGCTTCATTGGCCGTCGATCAGATGCGAGAGGCCGGCCGCAAAGTGGGACTGGTCAAGCTCCGTTTATGGCGGCCCTTTCCTCTGGCTGAGGTACGAAAGGCGCTGTCCGGAGCCAAGGATGTGGTGGTGCTGGATCGTTCAATCACCGTTGGAGGGGCAAACGCTCCTGTAACCTCCGAGATCAGGGCTGCCATGTACCACGAGCCTCAGCGGCCCAAAATCCATTGCATGATAGCAGGAATCGGCGGCAGGGACGTCACCCCCGAAGACATCACCAACATGGTGGACTTGAGCCTCAAAGGCACGAATCAAGAGTACTACATCTACGGTGTGCGCGGATAGATCGCGGCCGAAGTGGAGTTTTTTATGCCTGAAGAAACCAAGAAGAAGATTTTGAAGCCTCTGAAGAACTTTCCGGTGGAGGAATACATAGCCTCCGGCCATCGCGCGTGCCAAGGCTGCGCGGAAGTGCTGGCAGTCCGCCACGTGCTCAAGGCTATCGGACCTGAAATGGTCCTTGCAATGGCTACAGGATGCATGGAAATCATTTCTTCGCCTTATCCGCTTACCTCCTGGAATGTGCCCTGGATTCATGTGGCCTTTGAGAACGCGGCCGCGGTGGGTTCGGGAGTAGAAGCAGGTCTGAAAGTGCTCCGGCGCAAAGGTCGCATCCCGGACAAGGAGACCACCATCGTGGCTATGGGAGGGGATGGAGGCACAAGCGATATCGGCTTCCAGGCCCTCTCCGGGATGTTTGAACGAGGGCACAAGATGATCTACGTGTGCGTGGATAACGAAGCGTACATGAATACGGGCATCCAGCGATCTTCGTCCACGCCGTTCGGCGCATCGACCACAACATCCCCGGCAGGAAAAATGAGACCTTCAGGTCAGAATACTTGGAAGAAGGACATGCCGGGTATTGCTGCGGCACACAACATTGCCTATGTGGCCACAGCATGTCCCAGCTACTACACCGACCTGATGAAAAAAGTCGCTAAGGCCAAAGAAGCGGACGGCCCCGCGTACCTCCATATCCTATCTGTTTGTCCTACCGGCTGGCGAATTCCGCCGGAGAAGTCCATCGAATACGGGCAGCTGGCCGTGGATACCGGCATCTTTCCACTGTACGAAGTAGATCATGGCGTCTGGAAGCTGAGCCGCAAACCCAAGCAGCTCAAGCCTGTCGCGGATTACCTGAAAGGCCAGGGACGCTATCGTCACCTGGATGAAACATTGATCGCGACGATCCAGAAGGGTGTGGATGCAAAGTGGGAAAAGTTGGTCAAGATGGCCGAAATGACTGGCCCCGCGGTCCCCGAGCAACCTGCGCAGGAAGAGTAAGAGCGGGTTTCAAACCTGTCGCCATGATCCAAGAAGGTCATTCGATCGCGAGATTCTGCAAAAGTTAAAAATGAAAAAAGGCCCGGCAGGGACGCCGGGCCTACCAAGTCTATGAGAAGCGGTCGGAGAAGGCTCCGGCCGCTTTTGTTTCATCACATGTCTTCGTCTTCGTCCGGCCAGGTGATGAATGGTTTTTCCTGATCCACCATGGCGTTGACCATCAACTCAACCATCCCGGTATACCAGATCCCGGTCTTTTCGAAGATCTCGTAGTGTTCCATCAAGTCTCTGGTCATGCCTTTGCAGTTTGAGCAGGGCGCGCAAACCATCTTCTTGATAGATGGATCCATCTCGCCCTGGAACGCATTCAAGTACTGGGTAAGCTTCTTGCGGCCCGAGAGCTTTACTCTCCAATCAGGGAAATTCCCTGAACCCATGATCGCGAAGCCGGACCCGCCTCCACAGCAGTAGTTATTCACCCCGTGCGGAGTCATCTCACGGAACCGACCCGGAGGAAAGATGGCTTTGAGAACTTCACGCTGCGGCTTCACCACGCCCATGAGGCGTACCACGTTGCAGGGGTCGTGCAATGTTACCGGGAAGTCGTTTTTGTTCGGATCAAACTTGATCTTTCCGCTCTTCACGATGTCCCACAGGAGCGAATAAGAACTCTCTCGCGGGATCAACTGTTCGCTCGGCAAGAGCCGGTCCGCGATCACGGAGAGCGCCTTGTGCGCGTGGCCACACTCGCCGATCACAATCTTCTTCACTCCCAGGTCTCGAGCCACCTCCAGGTGCTTGATGGCCACACGGGCGAACTGGACATCGTCGTACCAGAGCCCGTAATTAACCGCGTCGTACCCGACGAATTCAGTGGAAAGAGTGTAGTTGATTCCGGCCGCGTCGAAGAGTATGGCGAACGCCATGGGATTCTCAGGCCAGGCCATGAACTCACCCGCGTTGTGGACCAGCAAGATGTCCGCGCCCTTCTTGTTGATTGGGATCTTTATCCGTTTGCCGGTCTTCTCTTCAATGTCGTCTTCCAGGTACTCGACGATGTCCTCAATGGCAGCCTTGATCATTCCAGTGCTAGAGCCGAACTGGAGGTGCTTGACCGAGCCCTTCTCATGCACTTCGGCAGGGGCAATGCCCATCTCCATGCTGAAGATCTTGCGTAACTCATGAGTAATCAAGCCATTGTCCACGCCAATCGGACACACCTGGGTGCAGCGCCGGCACAGTGTGCATCGATACGCCAACTCGGCCAGCCTAGCTACAGTTTCCCACTTCAGATCGATGTCGTGTCCGCGGAATCCGGCAAGTATCTTTCCACCGGGGCTCAGATACTTCTTGCCGATCTTCCGGAGTACATCTGAGCGAAACGTAGGACGGTAGATGTCCTTGCGGCCGCTCATTTCGTACACCGGACACGCGTCCGCGCACGTCTGGCATCTGGCGCAATACTCCAGGGTGAGCGAGAGCGGCTGCAGGAATGCCCAGTTGTTCTCTTTGCTCACCAGCTTTTCATAACCGCGAAGAAAAGCCTGCACGAGCTTGTCTTCTTCCTCTTTGGACTGGGGCTTGGGTAGATTTAGGGCACTCACTCCGTCCAGAGAATGCTCCCACTTCTTCTTCTGCTCCTCAGTGAGCTCCGCGATCGGCTCTTCCTCCAGATCGTCATACGGGGGGGGCAGAGGAGCGAGTTTCGTTGGATCTATATACTCGAGCTGTTCGCCTGGCTTTGCTATGTCTTCAGGTCTCATGGTTTACTCCTCCGCTTACTTCTCTTCTTTCTGTGGCTGGGCCCAGGGATTGGTGGTAGCAACTTCAGCCCAGCTCTTCTTGCCCCCTTCTGCCCCGATGTGGGGGGCAGACCAGGTCACCGGATAGGACAGATACGTCTTGATCCTGCTATCCATACCGGCATCGCCCCTGTTGGGCATGTCATCCCATTTCACTTTGTCCCACATGAAGTACTTTGAGATCATGTGGGTCATGTGGGTGAAGGGGAAGTACGCCCAGAAACCGAGGAAAAGGAGAAGGTTGATGACCTGTACACCGCTCAGGCTCGGCCTGGGGCTAAATGTGATTAGGCTTGCCAAATAACCCCGCGAAGTGGCGAATCCCGGGTCGGCAAGCCATACCAGGAAGCCGGTGACAAATATCGCGCCGAGCCAGAAGAGATTCATCAAATCGAGACTCGAGGTGAAGTCTTTCAGCATCGGGTCCGTGAGCCTTTTTATAATGAGACCGACCGCTCCGACGGTTCCCAGGACGAACCCGATCACTCCGAAAATAATTGTCAGCGACTGCGCGAGAGCGGCCAGGCCCGATACGTCCGGAGCCCTGCCCGCGATCTGCAACAGAGCGCCGATCGCGAGGAAGACCAGACCCCCGATGGAAAGGTACAGGCCCAAGTGGAACGGAAATGTCCAGTACCACAGAGGCTTGTTGTCTTCATAAAGGGCCCGTATGAAGAGGATCTCAGGTACCATGAACCGATACTGGGCCACATGATCCACGTGACGAGTCTTCTTCCAGTGGTCCACATCTTCATAGAAGGAACCGCCCCACTCTTTCCCTTCATGCGGCACTGGATAAAGCTCCCACCGGACATGCATCGGCATAGTCCAGTATCTGAGCAGCTTGCGAGCGAAGAAGACGACGAATATTACTCCGCTCGCATACGTGAGCAGTTGAAGAATGTCCATAACTCTTCTCCTTCCCGGATTGTATTGTTGAGTGCAGGTGTCTTAGCCGTGCGATGGGAGAACAACCATACTTTTTTTATCACGTTCGTCTGGGTTTATCCAGCTTTTTTATGCGAAAATGTCATGCGTTTATCTCCTTGGTTAGGCGCTGCTCAACCCTTGGTGCTGCGACATTCAAATGATGAGTATGTGCTTATAATTAATGGTTATTGCCGCATTTCTTTGGGGAACTCCACTCCGCTGTGATCCAAATCCTCTCCGTCAATATGCCGGACAAAGAGCAGATAGTGCATTTTTGCTTGAGAATACGGTGCCTTAACCCGAAACTAAGCGAAATCGGTCGGGCACAACATTTCTGACATATTTGCTAGGATAGCGGATCTCGTTGATTCCTGGCTAAATTATCAGAAAACTCCAGGATGTCCCGCGCATGGCAGTACGAATGTAACCACGCAACATTGCAATATGAATTCGCACATTGGAGGAATCGTTCGGTTCACAAAATGTTACCTGTTACTTTATGAAACAGATCAAGAACTTCGCGCACGCTCAAAGCACTCGTCAGCTTCCTCAAGGCCGATCCTTCAAAGAATCAGCAATCTCCAATGCTGGGCTGTCATCAATGTGGGCACGCTAAGTCGCGAATAGGAACGCAAGACGATGAAGTTGAATCAGTTCCCGGCTTGTCGTTCTTCTGCCTCTTGCTCCCAGGGCTCAAATGAATGGTCGTCCGGCACGGATTCCGCTTCAGGCTCCGAAACAGGTTCGTCGGCGAACTCAGCCTCGAAGAACTTGGAGACCCACTCTTTCCCCCAGGCATCTTCTTCCAGGAAGTAGCGCAGGTCTCTCATCCCTTTGAGGTTCCTGAACTCTACCCAACCGTCGGTCTCACTCATGAGTGTCAGCTCTTCGGGGCGCTCGTCGGACCAGTCAATGAAGTACGGTGAATGGGAGCTCAGCAAGACTTGTTTGGCGGGATTGCTTCGGCAGAAACGGTGCATCAGGCCGTAGAGAACTCTCAGTCTGTTGGGATTCAGGTACGTTTCCGGTTCTTCAATGAAGAATATTTTCGGTTGGTCCGGCAGATTGAAGAGCGTACAGAGCGCAAGAAAAACCAAGAATCCATCAGATAATTGCGGGCCGACAAAGTACCCGGTCTTGGACTCCTCTTCTACGCCGATGCCCACCTGGTGGGGCTCGCCCAAGCTTGGGGTGAACACTCGCCTTATCCCAGGCACGGTTCTTCTGACTTCTTCAACGATCCGGTGGAAGTTCTCGGGGTGGTTTCGCTCAAGGTAGTGGATGACGGCCGCGAGATTTTCGCCGGTATGGTCGAGGAGATATGAGTCTTGCACGGCCGCGGGCTTCTTTATGTAGTCGGGCATGAAGCGGTATCGTTTTATCTTTGATAAGTGTTGAGCGACAGCGCGTATTCTCCGTTCCGAGTCGTTCCAGGCGTGGCCGCGTCTCATTTGAGCCATCTTTGACTCGCGGGCCTTCACCTCGGTAATCGTGAAGAGTATTTCACCTTGCACTTCCTGGAGTGTCTCTTCCTTGATGAGATAATCGTTTCTTCGCAGCTCGGTGAAGATCAGGGTATAGCAGTAATTGACGCCTTCAACTTCCAGGGTAACGTCGAAATAAAGGTCCATGTCCTGGGGATTGGGGTCGCCTTTTTCTTTTCTACTGAGGGTCTGTCTGAAGGTGAACGGACCGGGTCCGAAAGCGCTGCTGAATGGACCGCTCGCGAGGAAGCTCAGCATGAGCAAGAAATTCCCCAGATTGGATTTGCCCACGCCGTTTGGACCGATGAAGATGTTTAACGGCCGGGCATCAAATTCCACTTCCCGGAAATTCTTGAAGTTTTTGATCCGGATACTCTTGATCATCTGGTCAGCCGTCCTTTCGTACCGTTTCCCAATTCTCGCGCTCCATCGGGCAACGCGCCTACGCTCCGGCAGATCTCAATCGCTCTGCACAATCATCCGTGTCCGAGGGGCCGGACGGTGCGGACGAAAAGTAACCTGCTCCAGTCCACATCTGCTTGCAGGTTCGATGACAAAGCACGGCCCCGGCCATAGCTTCGCGCTTGACGAGTTAGCCCTGGCTCAACGACCGATGAATGTCGCACTCTGCCATTCGGATGATGAAACTGAGCTGATCAATCGGGCTCCGTGTTCACTTGCTGCGCGGTCAAACCAAGCACCGGCGGCCGGAGGCTTCTCCGTGCCTCCGGGTGGGATTTCTCGGGTGATCGCCTCCACGAGCCGAGCATCCTGGAAATACTTAACAGTGCTAAGCCATGGCCTCCCGCGCATCTTGGAGCTTGTCCGGTCCGTCTCTTGCACTTCTTCAGCGTCGCAACAACGACCGGATTTTGTATCACTATGTCCTATTGCTGCCAGTGGCACGCTCAAACGACCGGCTCACGCGCCTCGACCCAAGCTCTTACTCGCCGGCTCCCATTTGGACAATAACGCCGGTTTGTTCTTCTTCCGTGCCCAGGCCTGAATGGCTGCTGCTTCTGCCCTACCCACTCGATTGCAGCCTCGGAAGCGGTCCCAGTTTGTATCCGTCTCTCCGTCGATACGCGCGAGTATCAAGGGGCCCTGGAGCATTGCCGACGGCGCCGCTAGCTTATTCCGCGTCCGAGTTATAGCCTCAAGGTTCCCGTGCCGGAGAATGCATCGGGGCAATGAAAAATTCGAGAAAATGCCCCTGGTGTTTTTCAATCCGACGGCGATTCTATCAAAAACGATCAGGTGTCACAAGCAAGAACTCGGCCCGCGTTCCTGCACTCCGGACGGACCCCTCAACGCCGGTTCCTGTCACCTTTGAAAATGTGAGACGGCGGCTCTAACAAAACCGTGGTGTCAGGAGGCACCGAAGTGGTCAACCAAACGTTGCCTCCGATCACGCTGCGAGCCCCGATCACGGCCTCTCCCCCGAGAATGGTCGCCTGAGCATAGATAGTAACATCGTCTTCAATGGTGGGGTGCCGTTTCTTTCCCCTGAGCGACCCGCCCCCTTCCGATTCCCGCGGGACAGAGAGCGCTCCTAAGGTGACGCCCTGATAGATCCTCACCCGATTGCCGATCTCGGTGGTCTCCCCGATCACTACGCCGGTGCCGTGATCGATGAAGAATTCCGTGCCGATTTTTGCCCCGGGGTGGATGTCAATCCCGGTCCGGGAATGCGCGTGCTCGGTCATGATCCGGGGGATGAGTGGAAGATTGCGCATGTGGAGCTCATGGGCCACTCGATAGACAAAGATTGCGTACAAGCCCGGATAGCAGAAGACGATCTCGTCAAGGCTCTTGGCAGCAGGATCTCCGTCATAGTGAGCTCTCACGTCCCACGAGAGGAGTTGGCGCACCTCGGGAAGTTTCTCAAGAAAGATGACCGCCTCTTCTCTCCCCATCTGAACGCATTTGACGCACAAGCTGTCCATTCTTCGGCATTCATGCCGAATACTGCGCGAGATTTGATTCGCGAGCATGTCATGAAGGACCATAATCTCCTGTCCCAAATGGTATTCCAGCATTTGCCGTGTCAGTTCTTGTCTTCCGAAATACCCTGGGAACAGCAGGTCCTGAAGGATGTCCAGGATGCGGATGATCTCGTCTTTCGAAGGAATCAGCGCCGCGCCCACATGATCGATGGTGCGATGATCCGCGCACGATTCCACCATGCCCGCGACCACTTTTCGAATGCGCTCTTCCTGGAGCGGTAGATGCATATCCTCTTCGAATTCGCACACAGTCTCCTGGATTACATCGGGCTTTACGGAGTCGGTCATGGCTTGCGTGCTCCCATCCTTTTTCTTGGGTACCATTTTACCTTTTCTCGGGCAATTTATACACCGGGTCTGAGATGTGCTCCGAGCGACACACCGGACACCGACCTGGTGTGGTCAGCCGCGTCCGTTTCTTAAACACAAAACCGCAGTTGAGGCACCGCGCGGGTTGAGAAACGATACTGACCCTGGGGCCCAGTGATTTCTCAACGTGCGGCAGGTGGTCGTACACTTCCCTCTCTCGGATTCGCAGGATCTTTGATATTTCGCGGGCAGTGTACTCCGCACCCTTGAGTAGCTCGGCGATCTGTTGCCGTATGGTCAGTGGATGCCTCCTCAGGGGCCTTGCTCCCCGGACCTCCTTGCCCGGCCCAGCTCCCTTTAACCTTGACAAATCCTTCTCTTTTCGGAGAGGATAACCTTTCCGGCTAGACTGCGGCAACGACTTTTCCCCCACTCTTCGTTCCAGGGAGGTACTCATGGCCCAGAGGTCTATGAATAAGGTCTTGTTACTGGGCAATCTGGGAAAGGACCCCGAGGTGAGATACACGGCGGCGGGAAGGGCCG
>JBMOME010000056.1:0-19819 GCA_049323095.1 Thermodesulfobacteriota bacterium | reverse complement strand
ACGGAAGCCGAAAAACCTTGTGAACGCCCGTGTAACAGTGCTATAATAATAATGAAAATGAATAGTCCCTTATGGGAAAAATGACGTAACCTACGAGATGCCGATCGCGCCGTACCCGAGCAAAAACCTCTCACATCGCCCACCATGTCGGAAATCCGCGGCTCTCGGTGCGCCGGCCGCAATGGAGCTAGAGGTACGAGACTCACCTCGTAGACCATCGAGGACATTCAAGACCTGCTTGATCGCCGGTGGATAAGTATTTCCACTTTTGGAAAGCTTATACCACCGGGGCTCGAGATAAGATCGGTCGATTTGAAGGACTCCCTGCGCAAAGAAGCACCGCTATGCAGGACCAGATCATACACGCAGCCCGTACGGGCAACATGAGCCTACTGAAGAACCTGCATCAGACAACCGGAGACGTTAACGTCTCCGACGGTGAGACTTTTCCGCTCATAGCTGCGTGCCGAAGCGGGAACCTGGAGGTGGTGCGGTTCCTCATAGAACACGGAGCCCGAATCAACGTTAGGAACGCCCACGGCTGTACGGCCCTTATGCAGGCGGCCGGAGCAGGACACTACGAAGTCGCTGAACTGCTGGTGGAACGAGGAGCTGCGGTTGACGCCCGTGATATGGACGGAGACACGGCCCTCATCCATGCCACCATGTGGGGCTTTGCGCCGATTGCGGAACTCCTGTGTATCAACGGAGCAAATCCCAACACTCACGACAAGCAGGGCAATACCGCTCTCGAATGGGCGCTCCGTCAGGGTCATCGGGAGGTCGCCCGGGTGCTCCTCGATCTCGGCGCGATGCCCGCTCCATCCGATCCGCATCACGGAACTGCCCTGGCTCTTGCGGCCGCAGCCGGGCATCTGGACTTGGTGCAGACGCTCGTGGAGCAGGGTGCGGACGTGAATGCCCAAACCATAGAAAGTAAGACCTCGCTCTTGGCAGCCGCAGCATCAGGCCGGACAGCCGTGGTTGAATTCTTACTTCAGCAGGGGGCGGAGCCGGATGCAGTGGATTCTACCCACGGGAATACTGCACTCTCCTGGGCAGCCTTCCGCGGTCACGCGGATACATTGAGTTCCCTTTTGTGGGGAGGAGCCGATGTTCATGCTCGCGATAACCGTGGGTGCACCGCGCTTCACTGGGCGTCGGTAAGAGGTCATGCGGATTGCGTAGCCGCTCTCTTGGACCGAGGCGCTGACCCCAACGCGGTCAACGCGTTCGGCAGAACACCTCTGATGCTCGCAGCGCGGTCAGGACACAGCCGGGTAGTGGAACTCCTTCTCGCACGTGGCAGTGACGTGAACGCTGTGGACCGACAGCGGAAACCCGCCTTGATCCACGCTGCCAGCGGTGGGAACGTGCGCGTGGCAAAGATGCTTTTGGATGCAGGTGCGAATGTGAACGCAGCCAGCAGGTCCGGCAACACAGCCCTGTTCTGGGCCGCAATCAAAGGCCATGCATTGATGGCGCAACTGCTCCTCTCGCGCGGGGCTTCCAGCGATGCCCGCAACGTGGTGGGGCACACCCCGATTTTTTGGGCTGCCCATGAAGGCCAGGACCAGCTGGTAGATATCCTGGTGAGGCAGGGCGCGACGGTGGACGCGCAGGAACGCCGGTACGGAGCCACTGCCCTTTTCTGGGCTTGCTATCAGGGCCACGCATCCACCGTTGATGCCCTGCTGGCCGCGGGAGCCGACCCGAACGCTACGGATAGGTCGGGCAACACGCCCCTCTTGTGGGCTGCTCGCAAGGCACGATCCGCTCCAGTGGAACTGCTGATGCGACACGGCGCGGATCCCAATGTGCAAAATCCGTACGGGACCACACCCTTGTACTGGGCCTGCAAAGAGGGTCAGACCCGTATCGCGGCCATGTTTCTCCGCGCGGGAGCAGACCCCAACCACACGATTCGAGGACAATTCAGCCCACTCCACTGGGCATCGTGGAACGGGCATCGAGGCGTTGTGCACGCTCTGCTCTCCCACGGAGCCGACAGTAACCCGCGCGATAGCCGAACGGGAGCAACGCCGCTCCATTTGGCGTGCCGACGGGGCCATACGAGCATCGCGGAACAGCTCATCGTGTGGGGAGCCGACGTAAACGCCCACGATAATGAAGGCAACACGCCGCTTATGGGCGCAGCGTTGTCGGGTCGCCAGGCGCTGGTGGAGCTTCTCCTCGATAAAGGGGCCGAGGTGGACGCGTCTGCGGGCGACGGTTACACCGCGCTTAGCCTGGCTCTGGATAAAGGCCACATCGACCTGGCGGAGTTTCTGTTGGCAAACGGCGCTCAGAAGCTCCCTGGGGACGTGGATCTCTCAAGCCTGCTCATTGAGGCCGCGATCAAGGGCCACGTTCGGCTTGTGAGGGCCCTGTGGAAGATAGGCTCGGATATCAATGTGAGAGATGCTCGATATCACAATACGCCTCTCGTTTGGGCCGCATATTACAACCGAGTGGCCGTGGCGGAGTTTCTTCTCGGCGTGGGAGCGGATCTCCATCAACGGAACAGATTCGGTAACACAGCCCTGTTCTGGGCAGCTCGAGGCGGCAGCCGCAAGATAGCGGAAATGCTTCTATCGCGTGGAGCTGAGGTAGACGCACGGGATCGCGAGGGAAAGACGCCGCTGATGGTGGCTGCCGGCGCAGGACGAGTGGAGTTGGTCAAACTATTGGTGGAAAGAGGCGCGGACTTGAACGCCCGAAGCGCATTCGATTGGTCGGCCGTCATGGAAGCCTACTTCGAGGGCCACGCCGACGTGGTGGCTTACCTCAAGGGCGCAGGAGCCTCCCTGACCGGCTTCATCAAGTATCGGCCTCGCTTGCCAAGAACCCCATAGACTCGCATCACACGAACTTCCCTGGATTGAGTATCCCCAGCGGATCGAAGTAGTCCTTGATCCCCTTCATTACGTTCATCGCAACGGAGTCGAATTCCAAGTGCATGAAACGCGCCTTGGACAAACCTATGCCGTGTTCGCCGGAGAGCGTCCCGCCCAGTGCGAGCGCTTCTTCTACTATTTCGTCGAACGCGGCATCCACACGGGCCTGCTCGTCAGCATCGCGCTTGTCGAACATGACGCACGGATGGAGGTTACCGTCTCCCGCATGTGCCAGGACTCCGACCGGCACACGGTGGCGTTCACATGTCTCAACAACCTTCTGTATCATGGGTGTGAGACTAGCTACAGGGACGGTCACATCTTCGGTAATTTTGGTGGGTGCCATCCGGACAAGAGCGGGCCCTGCGGCTCTGCGAACAGTCCACAGTTTCTCCGCTTCCGCTGCGTTGTCGGCCACCATAACATTACGGGCATTTTTGGAGCGCACGATTGCTTCGATCTGCTTCACTTCAGCATCGAGCGTCACCTCGTGGCCATCTACCTGGATAAGAAGCAATCCCTCTATGTCAGTGGGCAGACCCAGCCCGAATTGAGTCTCCACGGCCTGGACAGCGAACCGATTCATAAGCTCCAGAGCCGCAGGAATAATGCCCGAGGCCATAATGGCCGAGACCGCGTCCGAACAATCCTCCAGGCGATCGAAATCCACCCGGAGAGTACGACTTGCAGGCGGTTTGGGAATCAGCCGCACAATGATCTCGGTGATCACCCCAAGCGTCCCCTCAGAGCCGCAGAAGAGCGCGGTAAGGTTATACCCGCTCGAGTTCTTGAGTGTGCGGCTGCCTGTGCGAAGTACATCACCGTTAGCGAGCACGACGGTGAGACCCAGCAAGTAATCTTTCGTTACCCCATATTTAAGGGTGCGCGGCCCTCCCGCGTTGGTCCCCACGTTCCCGCCGATGGTTGCCACAGACCAGGACGCCGGGTCAGGCGGATACATCATGCCCTGCTTTTCCACCTTCTTTTGCAGGTCAAGGTTGATCACTCCGGGCTGCACGATTGCGAAAAGATTTCCCGGATCCACCGTGATGATCTTGTCCATCGCGGTCATGCACAGGACGATTCCACCGCGAATCGGGACGCTCTCTCCCGCCAAATTGGTTCCCGCTCCGCGGGGCGTCACCGGGATCCTCTCGCGATGAGCCACCTTCATGATGGCTGAGACCTCTTCGGTCGTCACTGGAAAGAGCACTAATTCGGGCAAATGCTCTTCCGTGTACGAATCATAGGAATATGCAACCAGAGTTTCAGGAGAGTCGGCGAGCCGCTCTTTTCCCACGATCTTCGCCAGCTCCCGTTTGATTGCCGGGTCCATCCCATCGTCTCCCTATTGGTCAGTTGAACTTCTGGTGTTTCACGAAGCTAGCTGAGATACGAAAAGAGATCGCCGTCCCACTATCCGGCAACCTCCATCACGCGATTCTTCTTTTTGACACACGCCGACCTCAAATGCTCCAGATTCTGAGTAGGAAAGGCCTCGGTCTCGATCATGCCCGCCTTCTCGGCGATTTCAACCAGGTTACGTCCCATGGGTGTTCTGACGATCAGGGTGTTCCATTTGGGCCGGCCTTCGAACATGCCGAGAGAGAGGTCCGCGAATTCACTTACCATGTCGGAACACGAACCGCACGAGCGCTGGATGATCGGCCGCAGCTCGTCCAGGCCGATGGTTTCTACGCCCTGGTCGGTTTCGATCTCAAGGACATTGGCCGGGGGCGGCGGTATATCAAGCTTGCGAATCGTCCTGCCATTCGTGCGATTCCGAAGCATCGAGGAGAATTCACGAGGATCGAATGCCCAGTTGCAAAAGAGTCCGACTACGAGCGTGATCCTTTCCCGGAGCCCCTCCTCTTTGAGGTCGTACATCGCCATCTTGCGGGCTGATCTCACCTGACAGGGCAATCCCACTATGCCTATCTTCTTGAACCCTTGGTCGAGCGCCAGGCGGAGTCCTTCAAGCGAATGCGCGCCAACGAATTTCGACCCCGAGCATTGTTGTATCTGTTCCTCGTTCACAGCCACGACACCGTAAGGAAAGCCGTCATCTCCAGCGGCAGCCGTCAGCACTGCGGAATCGATAAGACCTTGCCGTAATGCGGCCAATAGGAGCGTGGTAACCGTACCCCCTCCTTGCCCCCTACTCAGCACTTCGGGGAGAGAGGAGCGAGAAGCCTTCACCTCCACAAATGAGCCAAGGCCGCTCCGGTCGTAAGGCAGGCCGAAAACCTGCCGACTGACCGCCTCCTCGTCAAAGAAAGTCATGGGGCAGTACGCGTGACATCTCCCTTGCTCAACCTTGCAACTGTCCAGCTTCACCGTCCTGCCGTGGAACTTTACAAGATACGGGCACCTGCCCACACATGCGCCACATGCAGCGCAAAGTCCCTTGTCCAACACACGTGATGCAAGCTCACTCAAACCAAGAACCGTGGTCATATCTGCTCCTCGTCCATTCACATCCTGTTCCGAAGACGGTTACCGCGTAGCAAAAATCGCCCCGAGAAAGGGCCGATGCTCCACTCTGCGTAGAATTCGCGCTCCGGCCGGATGGAATCCAAGCCTAGACGGAGAAAATACCGGGATTCCTGTACCGGCCTGCCCATCTCTTTCCGGTCTTTTACTCTGACGGAAACCGCTCCGGAAATCAATGAGAATGAGGCCAACCGGGTATCTATTCAGTTACGCGGGGAAAGAGTGTCATTGCGAGCGGAGCGAAGCAATCTCCCTTGGCACAAGAAGGGATTGTTTCGTCCCCCGCATCGAGTCCGGGGTCCTCGCAATGACAGATGAGATAGGCTTCCGTCCCGCACGTAACTGAATCCTTACCCAACCGGCTCCTATTCCGTTGACCGAGAATGGATGCCCGGCCCCAACCCGTAATTGCGAGTCCAGTACGGCGTGGCACGAAGCAATTTCGCATCCATCCCCCAACAGAGAGTCGTTCCTGAAGCGGCGGGATCGTTTCACCTCTCGCAACGACGCAGTTCAGGAAATGGCCGGCGTAAAGGACGATCATCCGAACTGAAGGTTAATCGCGCGAAAAAGGAATCGAGTGGTCTCGTGTCATCAAAGAGAGGGGGGGTTAGGAAGTTGTTATATCTAACAACATTGGTTAGGTATTAAGTGCTGCTATCAAAGGCTTGTCGACTTGCTTGAAGCCGGCCGCGAAGACCACAACCGCTGTGGCGATGGCTTTGCCCAAAGTAATGGACCGCTTGCCACCTGACACCCCGACGAATCCCGGATCGAAGTCGTCGGCAGCCGCCAAGAACCGCGTCCGCGCGGAACGTGGAGCCGAAAAGACTGGCTCTCGCCTTCCGTGGGAATGACGACATCAGGCTCCCGTGGGTCGAACAATAAGATTGGCTACAGGCGAAAACCATACCTCTGCTGATGGCAAATCCAAAAAAGAGCTTGAATTGAGTGTTAGTACTACTATATATAGTGCATATAACGTCAGTAAGGCTAAGCCAGCCTCTAACCGCGCTTCCGCCCGTCCGTATTACATGAACGGGCTGTGTACCACTAGATCCATTGTAAGGAGGTTTTCTCATGTCCTTCAGCAGACCGAATCGAAGCTCCGCCACTAAGACCAAGAACCGTGTGGAACCCGCGCCGGCCTCGGGTATGTGCGTCACCTGTCTCGATGGGTGCCCCGGTCCGTGCGAAATCGGGCAGTCTGCCATAAAGGGCCGGGAGGTCATTTATCCCCAACCCTACGGCAAGATAACCGCTGGAGCGGACAAGGACTACCCTGTGGACTTCTCTCATTTCAACATCCAGGGCACGTGCGTGGGCGCAGTCGGTATAGCCGCGGACCCGGACAAGGCTCTGTTTCCCCTTGTGGACACGACCACGGAGCTCGGTTCGGACGCCAGCATAAAGCTCTCGTTTCCGGTGTTCACCGGTGCGGTGGGTTCCACATTTATCGCGCGGTCGAACTGGGAGGAAATGGCTATCGGCGCGGCAATATCCGGCATCCTGGTCATCGCAGGCGAGAACATCTGCGGCATGGACCGGGACGCGGAATTCAGGAACGGCCGGGTCGTGCGATCTCCCGAGATGGAGCGCCGCGTAAACACCTTTACACAGTGGTTCGACGGCACCGGCGGCATCGTGGTTCAGGCAAATGTGGAAGACACCAATCTCGGAGTTCCCGAATATGTGATTCAAAAGCTCGGGGTGGAGATTTTCGAACTCAAATGGGGCCAGGGAGCCAAGGATATCGGCGGCGAAGTGAAGTTGGGGAGCATCGAACGCGCGATGCAGCTCAAAGAGCGCGGGTACCTGGTGCTTCCTGATCCGACGACTGACACAGCGAAGAAGGCGTTCAAGGCTGGAGGAATCAAAGAATTTGAGCGCCACTCACGATTGGGAATGGTTGATGAGGATGGCTTTTATCAAGCGGTGGAGCATCTCCGGAAACTTGGCGCAAAATACGTAACGCTCAAAACAGGAGCGTACAGGCCCGCGGACTTGGCTCGTGCCATAAAGTTCTCATCGAATGCGAGAATCGACTTGCTCACCATCGATGGAGCGGGCGGCGGCACCGGGATGAGTCCGTGGCGAATGATGAATGAGTGGGGAATCCCTACCGTGTACCTTGAATGCCTCGCGTACGACATGTGCGAGCGACTTCGGCTCCAGGGCGCGTACGTGCCTCCGCTTGCAATCGCGGGCGGATTGTCTCTGGAAGATCATCTCTTCAAAGCAATTGCACTGGGAGCCCCCTATGTAAAAGCGATCTGCCTTGGCCGTGCGCTCATGGCAGCGGCCATGGTCGGTAAGACTCAGGGAAACAAAGTTCGGGAAAGCGTCGGGAAAGAAGGCGTCGAGAGCGAGGTGTCCAAGGGTCTGGAGAGTGAATTGATTGGGACTTTTGCCGTGGGCGCGGAGCTCAAAGAGCGCTTTGGAAACCGGTTCAGTGAGATTCCACCTGGAGCGATCGGCATTTACTCATACGTCAGCCGGCTCAAACAGGGCTTGCAGCAGCTTATGGCGGGCGCGCGCAAGTTCGGGGTGGAATACATCGATCGGAACGATCTGGTTTCCCTTACCAGAGAAGCGGCTTCAATTTCAGGTATTCCATACGTAATGGAGTCCGACATGGAGGAGATCAACAATATCCTGGGTGAGATTCCGACAGTGATGAGGAAAGCCATGCCCTGACGTACGTCGAAGGCCGCGGTGTCAGGGAGTAGGGTGATCGGCGGAGGTGGTCATGCACGAACAGATGGTAGAAGATCATCTGCGGGATTTCATCGAAAGCTTTGAACAACAGGCGCGTCGTTATCTCGCGTTGTGCAACTCTCCCGCTGAGAAACTGCTCCTGCTGGAATTCATGAAGCTTCCCGGCGCCCAAATTACCTGGCAACGACCGGACCCGAATGAGGTGAAGAGCCGCGGCCAAGGCCATAATACCTCTGCGCGGCAGCTCAGCAAGTCAAGAGAGTCGCTCTCGCGGGACCTGAGACAGCCCATGGGACTGGTCTGGCTTGAGTGGTGGGCTCACGCCAAAGTTTTCGGTGCTGAGGCCGGACAATGCTGTCGATTAATCCCTCAGTTTCCGCTAGTAGAGGAAGATTCAGGCGCAAAGGTCGGCTCCGTGGATTTAGCGCTCTTTTGGCCCAAGGCTCACGGAAACGGGCATCACAAGATCGCCATTGACTGCAATTGCAGCCACGGCGGAGGAACCGGACTCCGAGAAGACGAGAAAACGAAACTGCTCCGTAAACAGGGCTGGATCGTGATACCTCTTCCGGAGTCGAACATCCGCAACGAGCTGGACCATATCGTGGAGCAAATCCGCAGTGTAGCCCTGGAAGAGAACGTTCGCGGTATGAGAGAGCGCAGAAGCGGCCACTGACGAACGTATACTGCGACCGTGAGGACAGTCGGCAGGATGCGGTGATCCGGCAAGAGGTGGAAGCACCGCATCCTACCCACGCTTGCCAAATCAACCCGCTCGTACGCAGCAAAAATATCGCGTCATAGAGCAATTCCCGGAAGTGATCACAGACGGTCTTATGGGTGCCACTGCCCGCCAGTCCGGCAGTGCAACCTCATTCCGTGAGGATTATTGTGAATCACCATAAATGACCTCACCTCGAAGCGCCCCAATCGTTCGAGAACCTCACCCGTCATTTTCGTCAGTTCAGGGAATCCAAACTCTAAAGAGCTTCGCTGGTTATTCTGGCAAGAGTCGATGGCGGCAATGGTCATTGACGAGCCGGGCAAGCGCGGGTTACGCTCCCTCGCAGGCACAAGAAATCCCTTCTTGGCGAAAGGTCGCTCCGGCAAATTCCCTGGAAATCTTGCGGTGAGTGATAGTAGATCGAGAAAGCCATTCCGAAGCTATGAGGAACACATGTCCGTACTTTTCACTCCGTTTACCGTTGGAGAGGTTGAGATCAAGAATCGTTTCGTTGCGTCAGCTTGCGAAGACAACCTGGCCACCGAAGACGGAATGCTCACTGACGCGATCGTGCGCAAGTATCAGAGACTGGCCAAGGGTCAAGTCGGTTTGATCATATCAAGCCATCTCTCTGTCCACCCTTTGGGGCGCACGAGGAAATATCAGTTGGGGATTCATAGCGATTCCATGGTCCCTGGGCTGCGTAAGGTTGTCGAGGCCGTCCACAAGGAATCGGGCAAGATCGTGTTCCAATTGGGTCATGCCGGCCTGAGTGCTACACGGGAAGTGATAGGCAGACCGCCCATGGGGCCCTCAACGGAGGACGGTCCGATGGACGACGACTCCATCGCCGAAGTGATAATCGCTTTCGGCCAAGCCGCGGGACGTGCGGCTGAAGCAGGGGCGGACGGCATTCAGCTTCACGCTGCGCATGGATATCTGATCAACGAATTCCTTTCGCCGTTCTTCAATCACCGCGACGATACCTGGGGCGGCTCGGAAGAGAATCGATTTCGCCTGATGAAGGAGATCGTGGCAACAGTCAAGAAGGTGCTGCCGAAGAGAATGGCGCTGTTGGTCAAGCTCAACGCCCACGATTACACTAGGCAAGAAGGCGTCACACCTGGTCTGGCTGTGAATTATGCGAAACGTTTGGCAGACTCAGGGATAGACGGGTTGGAGGTGAGCTGCGGGACTTCTTCGCTCTCTCCCTGGAACATGTGTCGGGGCGATATACCAGTGCCCGAAATACTAAGGAATGTCTCGGAGTCGAGGAAATCCAAGGCGGAGCAATTCCTTGAAAAGATGAGAGAACATTGCACATTCCAAGAAGGATACAACGTGGAAGCCGCGAGAATGATGAGACAGGTCACGAGAAAGATCCCGCTGTTCGCGGTAGGAGGATGGCGCAACCTTTCTGCGATGGAGAAAGCTGTTGTTCAAGGAGACACAGATCTTATTCCTTTGTGCCGGCCTCTCATCCGAGAACCGTCTCTGGTGAAAAGATTCAGAGAAGGGAAGACGAGATCCGCTTCCTGCACGAGCTGTAACCGGTGCCTGATCGCGGTAGGGACCAATCTACCCGTGAGGTGCTATTGCAAAGGCTTACCAGGCTAGACCAAACTCCGTTTTCCGTTTGACTCGCAATCCCGGAGCCAAACCGTTATAAAAGCACGCTTGGGAGGGCCCAAAGCATTTTCAACTATACGTCGTTGCCACTCTTTGCTGTAATAGCGAGGTCCTCATAATCGGCAGTGGATGGAAGAAGCGTCATGCCACGAGCCCCAGAACTGGATATCATATCTGACCTGATGGTCCTGACCAGCCGCGCGAACACAAGGAACGCCGTTCTGATGGCAGTAGAAGGACACGGGTCGCTTGACGCGGAACTCTTTCGCTCTGCAGTGCAAGAGACCGCAGCAAAGTATCCCGCGGTCAAAAGCCTGCTGAAAGAAAGGCGAGAAGGCGTGAGGTTTTTTCTCGTTCGAGAGCATCGTCCGGAGATTCAAATTCCGGTATTTTTCGGCGAGTTGAAAATCGAAGAATCCTCAAGATCCAGCTTCGAGCTACTTGTACAGCATTTGATCCCTCGTCTGGAACGTACGTGGGACCTCATGAGCGAACCGCCGATGGAATACCATGTGCTGAAAACGGAGAACGGCGCCATAGCGGCGGTTCTCTGGCATCATTCCGCGGGCGATGCGGCCATGACGCTCAGAGTTTTCGGATCAACGCTGGCTCAATACGATGCCATCGTCACCGGCCGACGACCTGAATGGATGGATGGCCCTTATTCCTTCAGCACAGGGAAGAAACAGGCCTCTGTTGCATCAAAGGCAGGATGGAAGGCCTTCTTTTCGCAGTTGAAGCGAGATCTTGCTCACCGCAAGGTCAAGCCCGCGCGACTCTACGGGCATGGCGAGAAGAAAGATCTGACCGAATGGCACAGAAAGCATGTATTCTCGCCTGAGGAAAGCGCCCTGATCTTGCACGGCTTCCACGGTGAAGGGATTCACGTGGTCGATCACCTGGTGACCTGCGCAAATATTGCGATGGATAGCTGGAACCGTAATCACGGGCAGGCAACAGGCCTCATAAGCTCGGTAATCACGGTTAACATGAGGGAACGATTCGGGGGCTCCGAAGAGAAGAACTACAGCTCCACCATCTTCATTCGCTCAACTCCGGAAACCCGGGGCGATTATGAGACCCTTGCTCGGTTCGTTGCTGATACGCGAGTGGGGCAGTTCGAAGCCCAGGTGGATCTCCACGTTCGCAAGTCACTGGAGCGAGGGGCCCGCTTTTTCTGTATGCTCCCATTTCCGTTGAGGAGACGTGTGGCAAGCTTCTTCATGAATCAACAGCAGTATTCCATGGCGGTGGGATTTCTCGGGCTCGTGTGGCCGAGGTACGAGAATGGACGCCCGACTGGGGATTCGGCTTTGGAGAAGGCCGGCGATCTGAATATATATGAAACTCATGGAACCGGGTACAAGCTGGCAGGAAACGCAGATATAAACCTTTACGCGTATATATATCAGCGGCGGCTCAACCTTGTGCTCACGTCAACCGCTGACATACTCACGAGCGAGGAATGTACCGAGTTCCTTAATCTCCTTGTCCAAGCCATAGTAGCTACGAACACTTCCTCAACGTAACGATAACATCGTACCCCCTGCTGTTCAGCAAATATCCACGTGCAGAGCACGTGGATATTTGCTGAAATGACTCCCGGCCCTGCCCAATGACAATCAACTGACCGGCCGGAAAGCCCCATCCGATTAACCCGGGTCTCGGAGGGAACCTTTTATTTGAAGGCAGGTTCCTGTACATTCAATATGAGTTAATGCGTTTAGGCTCTCGGGCCTGCGAGCACCCCTGTCAGCGGAATCGTGGGAGAAGGAAGTTCGGAAGGAGTGGCAGGAAATGTTCAGACCTCTTGGAACCAAAGCATACTTGGCTCTAGCGCTTGGCCTACTATTTGTAGTTCTGTCGGTTGTCGTGGTCGTCCTGGTGAACACCACCATGAGACGCTTGGCTCTCGCCGACGCGGAAGAGGCGGCACGCATGCTGCTTGATCACAATCTCGCCATCCATACCTATTTTTCCCAAGACCTCAAGCCCAAGCTCTTCGACAAGCTCGGTCCAATTACTTCCAAGGACTACTTCGAACCTGTCTGGATGTCCTCCACATATGCCATCAGGAAAATGGACAGGTACTTCCGTCACTTCAACCAAAGCCCCTATTACTACAAGGAATGCGCCATAAACGCGCGTTCTCCGGAAAACGAGGCGGACGATTATGAAAAAGCATTCCTCGTAGAGCTTCAGAATAATCCCCAACTGACGGTCCAGTCAGCAATTCGTGTCTTGGAAGGCGAACCGTATTTTGCCGTGCTGCGACGCGGAGAAGCGATGGAAGAGTCATGTCTCCGTTGTCATAGTTCACCGGACAAAGCCCCGGGAGACTTGGTACGCCATTATGGTCCTGAGCGCAGTTTCCACAGAAAGGTTTACGACGTGGTTCAGGCAATCTCCATACGGATACCGCTGTCCGAGGCTTTCACAGCTGCGACCAGATTCTCTTATCACTTGTCCGGCTTGTTGTTGGTGGCCCTGGGGGGTGGGTTCCTTTTTATGTGGGTCGGGAACAAGCGGATGCTGATCGACCCGATTGCCAGGATTCAAGACCAGGCAGTGAAGATAGCATCTGAGCGTGAAAGCTTGGGAGAGATCATACCTGAGCCCAATCTCAAGGAGCTTCGCGATCTCGTCGCAGCATTCAATCAGATGTCTGTCCAGTTGAGAAAGACCTACGAACAGCAAGAGCAAACAATCATCGCGCGTACAAAGGAACTGACTGCTGCCAACGAACAGCTTGGAAAGGAAGTCGAAGAGCGCAGAAACGCGGAGGCGGCGCTGCGGCGGAGTGAGAGACTGTATCGTTCTCTGTTCGAGAACATGTTGAACGGGCTCGCCTATTGTCAAATGCACTTCGATGATCAGGGCACGCCATGTGATTTCACTTATGTAACGGTCAACAGGGCTTTCGAGACGCAGACGGGATTGAAGGATGTCGTCGGCAAGAGGGTATCCGAGGTTATTCCAGGTATCCGGGAAGCCGACCCGGAATTGTTCGAGATTTATGGTCGGGTGGCGACGAGCGGCCGGCCCGAACGTTTCGAGATGTTCGTTGAGGCTCTGCAGATGTGGTTCTGGATTTCGGTGTATAGCCCGGAGCGAGGATACTTCGTGGCCGTATTCGATGTCATCACCGAACGCAAGAAGGCGGAAGAAGCGCTGAGACAAAGCCAAGAACGCCTTGCGCTGGCATTGGACGGCGCGAATCTTGGGATATGGGATTGGGACCTGACAACCGGAAAAGCTATATGGTCCGAGCGCAACTTACAGAGGCTGGGGTACGAGCCGAACGAATTGGAATCGAACCTTAAGAATTGGAAGAAGCTCGTTCACCCGGAAGATTGGCCAAAGGTCGCGGAGAATCTCAACCTTCACCTTGAAGGGAAGCTCCCGGCATTCGCGTCCCAGTATCGCATACTCAAAAAAAACGGGGATTGGCTGTGGGTCCAGGCGCAGGGAAGAGTGATCGAGTTTGATGTGGCCGGAAAGCCCACTAGAATCACGGGAGTGGTCGCAGACATTACCGATCTGAAGAAGGCGGAAGAGGAGCGAGAGAGCTTGCGGAACCAACTTCTCCAGGCCCAAAAAATGGAGGCCATCGGTACCTTGACCGGCGGGATTGCCCATGATTTCAACAACCTCCTCACTATCATCAATGGATATGCGGAAATGCTCCTTCTGAACATACGCGAGGATGATCCGAGCTGCGAAGATCTCCAGAAAATACTCCAGACCGGCCGCAAGGGAGCTGAAATGGTTCGAAGACTCCTGGCATTCACCAAACGGGGTCAGTACAGCCCGGAGCCCGTGAATCTCAATGAGCAGATAGAGCGGACAAAGAAATTGCTCGAGAGGACGTTCCCCAAGATGATCGAGATTGAGACGCTCCTTGAGAAAAACCTCGGAGTGGTTAATGCAGACGCCACACAGGTGGAGCAAGTTCTGATGAACCTGTGCATCAATGCTAAAGAAGCGATGCCTGACGGCGGTCGCCTCAGGATTGAGACGAGAAACATCACAGTAGATGAGGATTATTGCAGGCTCCATGTCGGGGCCAAACCCGGACGCTATGTGCTCCTCGAAGTGTCCGATACCGGTACCGGGATGAGCAAAGAAACCATGGATCGCGTCTTTGATCCCTTCTTCACGACAAAGGGATGGGACTTCAAGAAAGGTACCGGCCTGAGTCTTCCTGTCACCAAGGGCATCGTGGAACAACATGGCGGTTGGATCGAATGTCAGAGCGAGTTGGGGAAAGGAAGCACGTTCAGGGTTTACTTCCCGGCACTTGAGGACTCACAAGTGGTCAAGAAGCCTGAACCCGCAGGAGAAACTGTCCCTGCGGGGGAAAAGATACTGCTGGTTGACGATGAAGAATATGTCAGAGACCTAGGCAAACGAATTCTTGAACGGGCGGGCTACTCGGTTCTCGTTGCTGCAAGCGGCAAGGATGCTCTGGATATCTATGCAAGAGAGCAATCGAGCATCGCCCTCGTGGTGCTTGATCTTATCATGCCCCAAATGGGCGGAGAGAATTGCCTTGATGAATTGATCAAAATCAACCCGCACGTGAAGGTGATCGTTTCGACGGGACATTCCCTGGACGCGCGAGGTCGGCTACACATCGGGCGGCTGGCAAGTGGCTTCGTCAATAAACCTTATGAGGTGGAGCAGATGATCCAAGCCGTCAAGGAGGTTCTGGGGCCCGCGGATCGTCTCTAGAACCAGGACAAGGGTTTCAATCTGCTTTCCCGTGGAGCCAACGTGGAGCCAAACAAGATCGCGAAATCGGATGCCTCCCGATCTGGCCCCGATGTGATCGGGACAAACCTAGCAAATACCAGGGCTCCATCCTGACCTTCGAAGCGTATGGGAACTGATATTTCGCATCCTGATCGATCACTCACCAGGAAGACATGGCTATGGCCGACCAAACTACAGAGCAGCTCATCAAGCAGTTGACCGGGTTGCGACGCCGGATTGCCGAGCTGGAGGAGGCGCTCCAGAAGGTCATACAGGGTTGCACGAGCGCACTCGGATGGATGGAACGGGGCACCTCCGCCGGCAAGGTGTTGGATTTCCAGCGATGGTCCGAGCGGGCCGTGCAGCTCAGGGCGCTCAGTGCGGGAGATATTTCCCAATTGTCCCAGGATGAGGCTGCGCGACTCATCCGGGAGCTGCAAGTTGCCCAGATCGAAGCCAAGATGCATAACGACGAACTCAGGCGGGTCCAGGAACAGCTCGAACAATCAAGAGATAGGTATTCCGAACTGTATGATTCCGCCCCGGTAGGCTATTTCACGCTCACCGCAGAGTCGATGATCCTGGAGGCGAACACGACGGCAAGTCTCCTGCTGGGACGATCACGAGAGGCCCTTATAGGCACGCTGTTCTCGTCTTGCGTTTCCAAGAGTTCCTATAAGGCTTACTATGAGCACATAGAGCGAGTGTTCGCGACAAGGACGAAGCAGACCTGCGAATTGCAGCTGGAGCGAACCGACTCCTTCTTCCCTGCGAGGCTCGACAGCGTGGCCGTGAAGGATGCCAACGGATATTTCACCCGTTGTCGCATCGTGGTCGACGACATCACGGACCTCAAACGCGCCGAAGAAGCGCTGCGAGAATCTGAAGAGCTGCACAGGATTACCCTGTCCAGCATATCCGACACGGTTGTAATCACCGACGACCACGATACATTCACATACATATGTCCCAACGTTCACGTGATCTTCGGCTATTCCAAGGAAGAGGTGGGATCGTTCGGCGCCGTGAGCCGGCTCCTCGGCCCTGATTTGTTCGATCGCGCCGAATTCAGCCGCCGAGAGGAAATCCCGAATATCGAGCGCACCATTACCGACAAGGCCGGCAACGAGCACGTGCTGTTGATCAATGTGAAACGGGTATCCATCAAGGGTGGCACCACATTGTTCAGTTGCCGGGACATCACGGATTTGAGAAGGGCGGAAGAAGGATTTCACCCCGGTGGTAGAGCGTGATACCGGATTGAGAGCATCGAAGAGGCCGTTCGCCTACATGCAACTTGTTGCGGCTACCAATGCGGCTCGTCCGGAGACTTGTCACAAATCCGGCACAGCGATTTTGCAGAAAAAAGACCGCCCCGTAGCCTAAGGCTAGCCAGGCGGCATCACTTAGTTTCTTCTGGTGGGCCGTCAGGGGATCGAACCCCGAACCTACTGATTAAGAGTCAGTTGCTCTACCAATTGAGCTAACGGCCCGGTCAAGACGGCACTTTAACCTCAGTACCGCGAGCTTGTCAAGGCCCCACCCCTTGAACTGTGGCCGTCAGGCCGGTATGATATCCGCGCACGTTGCGCGGACCTGGAGACCTGCCGTGGGCTCGGAGCACAAGAAAATCAAAGTAAATTCAACAGCGTTTCTCAACGATTTTGAGCTCGGGACTCCCGAAGAGGAGCTGAAAACGACGTATGGATTGGATCATTCTCAGCTCGTGCGTGTGGTAGGCTTGCTCAGGCAGGAAGGCAAGCTTACCGCGGAGACCATCGCACTACGCAACGAGAACATCAGGGTCCGCTTCGGAGAGCAGAAGACAGCCGCGTTACCGGCAGAAACAAAGGTCGCTGTGGACCTTGACACCGGCCTGGTGCTTCATTGCCCGTCGTGCGGCGCTACGGTGAAGCGCGGAGCGGAACAATGCGAGTACTGCCGAGCCCACCTGGATTTCTCACTCAAAGGGAAGACCACCCACTGCCCGCACTGCTACCAGAGGATACCCGCGGACAGCAGGTTCTGCGCTGTATGTGCGCGGCCCATCCAGTCAGATGAGGCAGAAGCCGTGGCTCTGGCCAGCCATCGGTGCCCTCGCTGCGATGTGCCGATGCACGAGAAGAAGATAGGGGACTTCTCCGTGGTCACGTGCGATCCATGTGGCGGCCTCTTTATCCCTCACGAGACATTCGAGATGATGCAGGACGCGTCCACGAGGGTGGTCGAGGCTCTCGGGGCCCCAAAGCAGTCCCGGGGCGCGTATGAAACTAAGGTCCAGTACCTTCGCTGTCCGGTCTGCCGCACCATGATGAATCGCAGAAACTTCATTCGCGTTTCGGGCGTGATCGTTGATGTGTGTCGGCCTCATGGCATCTGGTTCGATGCCGGCGAGATGGAAAAGATCATGGACTTCATCGCGCGGGGTGGTATGCGCAAGGCACGTGAAGCTGAGCGAGAAATTGAAAAGGACGAGGAACTCCAGCGGAAGCTCCGGGGTGAGCGGATTTTGCACGAGTCGGGAGGGAACGCCCTATTCTCTGATGGCGCAGCCTCAAGCGGCGTAACAATAGATCTGACCGATATGATCACCGGAATCGTTAGCCTCTTTAAGAAATAAAAGCTTAGAGCAGAATAGTATGAATGAGAAATCAATCGTTGCAGTGAGAGAAACAAAGCCCGAGACGGTCTTGGACGACATCAGGGCCGCAATGCATGACGCTCGATTTACGGAATTCCTGGATCCGTCGGCCACCGTCATACTCAAAGACAATATCTCGTGGCATTTTCCCTTTCTTGGAGCCAACACTACTCCTTGGCAGCTCGAAGGGGTCATCCTTGCGCTGAAAGACGCGGGATATCATGACGTGGTTTGTGTTCAAAACGAGACTGTGGTCACGAACGCATACAAGGGGGAGCGCCTTAATAAGTACGTCGCCATCTTTGAAAAGTACAAGATCCCGGTGCTGTACAATTTCAAACCATCCGACATCCGCTGGATACCGTACAGCCCCAAGGCCAAAATGCGGGCACTGCATAAGGTCTTCCCGGATGGCATGAAGATCCCCGAGTACTTCATCGGCAAGAACATCGTGCATCTTCCCACAGTGAAATGCCACATCTACACAGGCACGACGGGCTCCATGAAGAACGCGTTCGGTGGACTGCTCACCACTCGCCGGCATTACACGCACTCCACCATCCACGAGACCTTGAACGATCTGCTGGACATCCAGAAAGAGATTCATGCGGGCATTTTCACGGTGATGGATGGGACGGTTTGCGGGAACGGCCCGGGACCACGTACCATGATCCCGGTTGACAAGGACCTGATTCTCGCTTCCGGGGACAGCGCGGCCATTGACGCGGTAGCAGCCAAGATGATGGGATTCGATCCCATGAGCATCAAGTATATCCGCATTGCCCACGAATCAGGCCTGGGCAAAGGCCGCATGGAAGATATCGAAGTGAGCGGGAAGGACATTTCCCACGAAGACTGGGGATTCACCGTGGGCAACAACACGGCTTCAGCTGTAGGAAAATTCATTTGGTTCGGGCCGCTCAGACCGCTGGAGAAGCTCTTCTTCCGAACCCCCCTGGTTTATTTGTTCGTCTTTGGGTCCTTTTTTTATCACGACTTCGTGTACTGGCCCCTCAAGGCAAAGCCGCAAATAGAAGCCTTCAAGAAGACCAGCAAATGGGGAAGGCTCTTCGATCAGTATCCTGACTAGCGATTCACTCGGCCGGATCAGATGCCTTTGAACAACCGCTTCTTGAGGTGTTCATTCAGCTCTCTCCTGACCTGATTACGCACCGCGCGTACGTCCTTGCGCCACTGGTCAATCTTGCCCAGGGCTTCTTCTTCCCAGGGCAGGCGATTTTCAGGCATTTTGGCAAGGATGTCGCGCTCCAGCTCCCGTGGAACCGGTGGTTCAAGGAGCCTTTGATATCGCGTTCTGATGCGTCTGAGGGTATGGAGGAGCTTGATCAGGTCTTCGCGGGAGAGGGGTTTGGGTTTACGCGGTGACGCGTGCTTGTCAATGAGGTGGAGATCCTCAATGGGGGTGCCCTCTTTGAGCGCTCGATTGACCAATCTCTTCAAGTAACGATAGTTGCTGGGAAAATCTCCGGGAGGTTCGGAAACCGGTTTGGCCGGATCGGAAAACGGAAATAACATACCATACCTCCTGAACAAAATATGCAGTAGGAGAGGGGTCCGACATGCCCACTCTCCGAAAACAACGGCGAGATACCACGGCCCTTTGGACGAGTCAAGAAAAAGGTTGATAGTTTGTGTCTATCATACTGACGAAAGAGGCGAATACGCGCATGATGCATATGTCTAATTATCCCAGCTTGATAGCATGTATACCGCGGTCCTTTTCTTGCTATCCGCAACCTCTGACCACCTCTTTCGACTCAAGAAATTCGCTTATGCGCTCCCCGAATTGCATCACCGCGCGCGATTGACCGCGCGCGGTGGTAACCCGTGCTACCAATGCGCTTTCAAAGAAGTAAAGCACGGGGGAAACTTCTTTGTGTAAAGAAGTTTCCCCCGGAACCCCCTTCAAGAAACTCTATATTTCGTTGGCATTCCTGCTTC
>JBMOME010000055.1:0-20046 GCA_049323095.1 Thermodesulfobacteriota bacterium | reverse complement strand
GGGCCATTTTTCCAAAAAAGGGCCCCCCCCGGACCCCTCCCCAAAAACTCTCATACTGGTGAAACAGTGGCTGGTCCAACAGTGTCTACTAGGCCTTCATCCCCGGGCGAGTTGGAATTGCAGTGCGATGCGAAGGAATCCCTTTCCTGTTGGCCCACTTCGGTTAAATGCTGCCCGATCCCCCAACCCCGATAGGACACCGCTTCGCTACCCGGCGCGAGATGATTCGGAAAATGCTATCGGGGAGCGCCGGCGCCGGGTGCGCTCCCCTCTCCATCAGGAAGTAACCTATGAGACGTGATCTACCATCAAGATTCGAATGCATAGTTTTGTCCGCGAACGCATCGCTCACCACCGAAGAAGTGATGCTGCGCGGGCTCTTTGTGGCCTCCACCGGAGGTATTACCATCACATTGCCCACACCCAATGAGCCGATAAACGCGGCAGAATGCGTTGTGGTGAATAACACCAACAGCAACGTGACCATCGCGTGCGTCAATGGCTTCCCGAACAACGGGGACAGCATCACCCTCGCTGCTGGGGCAAGCGCTTTTCTCTACTGTGCGCAAGTCTCGGCCACCGTGTACCGATGGGCCCCAATCGGCGCGGTCGCGTCGTGACCGAGGAGGTGTGACATGGCAATCCTTCCAACCACAAGAGACGATAACGGGAATCCGCTTATAGGCCACGGATCGGAGCTCTTTACCACACGCTTTTCCGGCGTGGATACCAACGGTCGAGCCATCGTTCTCGCTATCGATGTCAAGGGTGTGCAGGTCCACATGGAGGGGAGCACGGAGATTGCGCGGCTCACTGGGACAGTAGCCGGCTCTGAACCCGCTCGACTCACGCAGGACGGCCTGACGGTGGAGCATCTACCGCTGGTCAAGCAGTCGGGCGAGACGCTCCTGACCGTAGCCGCGCCATCCGGGACCGTCAACGTGTCGGTCCTTGCGTGGAGGTGAACCCGGTGCGGATCAGCGTATGCGTGGCCACCAAGAATCGGACCGATATTCTCCACCAGCTTCTCTGGAGCCTCATTCGGCAAGATTATCCGCATTGGGACCTGGTGATCGTGGATGATTCCGACGTGCCGGTGCAATGGAATGCGTTCGGAGTCTATCCAAGGCTGCTCAGCGAGATCACTCGGACCGGCCACGACATAAGGATAGTCCAAGGTCCGCGGGTGAGTCGGATAGGCGCGGCCTATCAAGCGGGGTTCGGTGCAGCTTCTACAGACAACCCTCTATTCTTCCGAGTTGACGACGACGCCTGGCTGGAGCCGGATTATTTGGCGAGGCTTTCCCGAGTCATGGCAGATGATCGCGTTGCCGCCTGCGGCGGTTTATTCTTACATCCCGGCCATGAGATCGATGAGTTGGCCTCGGATGATCCTCGATACCGCCACGCGACCGTGGACGGCCTCTCGGACACCGTGAACATCCAGTGGTTTCGACACAAGAGACGAGAGCCGATCCCCGTGGAGCATCTCACCGCCAACATCCTCTTCAGTCGGCGCTGGCTAGAAACTATTGGCGGCTTCGAAACTCAGCTTTTTCGACAGCACAGGGACGAAACACAGGCGACCTGGAGACTGCATGTAGAAGGTGGGCAGCTCCTCGTGGACCCAGCCGCGGTGGCCTGGCATTTGCGAGGAGTTAATGGCGGAGCCCGCGGACACTCGCCCGACGTGTATCTTGAAGACCACCGGCGATTCATGGCTCAGCGCAGGAGCATGAAGCCGGGGATCCACATCAGCCTGGGTCACGCCATCGGTGACGGATTCATGGCCACCCCAATGCTGAGTGTTATGAGGGCTACGAATCCCGGAAGAGACATCGCGGTCTTTGCATCCTGGGCCCGACCGATACTCAGCGGTAATCCGGATGTGGACGAGATCGCTGACAACCCTCTGGACGCGCAGCGAACCGTAAGGCTTGAGAAATCAGTTTACGCATGGGCCAGCGCAAATCAGTGGAAAGGGCATCTGGCCGAAGCGTACTGTAAGATATTCAACTTACCTCTGCCGGAAGACACCATCCCGCGTTTCTTTTGGCAAGATTCCGAACAGAGCCTTTCACTCGTCCGGGACATTGTCGAACCACCGTATATGGTGATCGCGACTTGGTCCGACGCAAAGACCTTTGATTTCTACCAGGCTTCAAGAAACAAGAACTGGCCGATGCAAAACTGGTCGTCGGTAGTCGCTTGGGCACATAACAAAGGCCTGAAGGTGGTTCAGCTTCGAGGCTCCAACCAGGAGCCATTTGTGGAAGGCGTGGACGTTGACTTTTGCAGCCGGCCTTTGCGCGAAGCCTTTGCTTGCGTCGCCTACGCCAGGCTCTTCGTATCGGTCGATACCATGGCGCATCACGCAGCGGCCGCGTTCGGTGTTCCCGGAGTCGTGCTCTGGGGCCGCTCCAAGCCGGAACACTTCGGATATCGAATGCCGCACATCATCAACATACAGGGAGAATGCCCCGGCCTACCGGTTGAGCCGCCATCGGAAACGATTTCTCAGGAGAACGCTTCCGGCGTGCGGGTCTTTCGAGAGAGACCGTGCATAAACGGCGACCAGTGGGCCATGGACCAGGAAATCTGCCCCATCCCAGGGCATCCCTGCATGTCCAGCATCAGCCCTCAAGCTGTCGTCAATGTGCTGGAAACCCTTTTAATGCAGCCGGTTCATGGCCAGACTCCAACCGATAGATAACCTGGCCGCGCGTTCGCCTGTCCTTTCGTTTGAGTACCTCATGAATTACAGATCTGAGGCCAATCCGCATGACGCATGTTATCGGTAATACAACACACATAAAAGGCAAGCCGTTGAGCGGTACGCCCGAGCCAGGACAGGCGTGGGTGTTCGACGGAAGTGGATATGTTCCCGGAAATCCTGCTCCTGATCCAAGCGGCGTGACCACTGCCGCGTACACGTTCTTGAATGTCGACCAGACGTTTCTGCGAGCCGATCATCCGTCAGATTCCCTAAATTTGAGCGGGGTATCGGGAATAAAGCTCAGCACGACATCAGGGAGCGGGTCAGGAACTGACAGCATTCGTCTGGAGGTCTCCGGGCTTACTTCAGGCCAGATCCCCGCGTGGGCGAATATCTCGGGCATGGCCCACCATGCATCCGGCGTTGTCGATGACGTCGCAGGGCTCTCTGGGTTTGTGATGGCTTCGGGAAGCGGCCTCGCGGTCACGGTGCCCACTCCCGTTTCGGGTCGAGTGCTGAAGGCTTCGGGCACCAATCCGCTCACAGATCTGTACTGGGGCGTGGACCAGACAGGTTTGCCCGGATCCGGTTCAGGAAATGCGTACGCGTACATCTCTGTTCAGGGAATCACGACGCTTGACGCCAACGTGACAGACGACACTCTCAATCTATCAGGACGTTCGGGCATTTCCCTCACAGGCGTCTCGGGCCTCGGACAGGGCGAGGACATCCTCTTCATCGAAGTGTCCGGTCTTTCGTCCGGTCAGATTCCTGCATGGGCCGAAATCAGCGGCATGGCAGGTCAAGCATCGGGCATGGGCGCATACGCATCAGGAAAGCTCCACTCCACTGATGGGTTGTCAGGCCTGGTTTTGGCGTCGGGCAACGGTTTGACCGTCTTCCAGCAAACTCCGGCATCGGGCCAGATCCTTAAGTGGTCTGGCGCGGACATTCTCAACCACGCATATTTCTCGGACGACAAGGCTCAGACGGTAGAACAGCTTGAAAACGGTCTGATCATGATCGCATGGGATGTCTATTCCGACGATCAACAGTTTGCCGACATAGCTGTGGATACGTTCGGCAACGAAAGCGGCATCGACCAAAGCGCGAGTACTTATACATACAATAGTTCAGGAGGCTGGTGCGGTCCGATTCTGGCCGAGACAAACCAGACCGAAGCGATTGATTTTGCGACAATCTCAGATTTGGAGCGCCGCGATCTCAAAGGCACCATAGCCTATTGGCAGCGTACCAGCGCGTACAAGGGCTATTTCTCATCAGATCAGGCAGGGACCAATCCGATCAGCATCACCGCTGCCGGAACTGAAAGCGAGGTGCTCGAAGGTTGCTTGGTCTCATATTCGGGTGGCAGCGCAACCATTGTCAATATCCTGAACGATGGTGACGAGGATAACGAAGTCGAGTTAAGTGTGGACTTGGCTGATGCAACCGAAGTCACGGGTATTCACGGCGTCGTGCTGTCAGGCACAGATGTGCAGCCAAACAGCGCGGTAGGAGAACTTGTGATCCTCACGTATCAACAAATAGCAGATACGGACGATGCGACCAACATTGCAGGATATTCGCTCAGAGCAGTGGTGTCTTCCACACAAATCAGCAATTCCGGCGGTCTTGTTTCGGTCAGGATAAGGGCAAATTCCACCACGCAATTGGTGATCGCAAACTGTTCCATCGTGGAACGAAGCGCAGGCACTGGAGACGGGGCTACCACTCCCACCAGAATCACATTCGGGGATGGCAATAATGGAGCCACGATTCCCGCTTGGACATATGTGGATTCCGATTACGTTCAATTCCCTATAGATGAGACGAAAAGCTATTTGGTAATCTACGACGTGGCGGATGGCGGGCCGTACAAAACCGCATTCAAGAACAACGCTGAATACGTATACATGAAAGCCGCGACCGATTCATGGAATGTACAGAACATCACTGAAGCCGAGTGGACGCAGTACCAACATGCTCATATCGAAGCACTACGCGTGAAGAACAAAGCCACCGTTTCAGGCCGGTATGCTGCGGTCTCTACCGATCTATCGCAGATAGATTGCGCTAATTGGGGAGACGTAAACAACGTAACCGTTACACAAACACTCACAGGCGGGAGCAGCGCATACCATGCGATTTCGTTTGACGAGCGGTCAACGTGGAACGTTTTTCAGTCTGGGGTGTGGCGTGACATTGTGCGAGATAACGCGGGGACATGGCAGTACAAGGACGCCGCAGATACATGGCAAAACGCGACAACAAACTCTCGTCTGAAGGCACTGGAACAAGCGTTGGAAGTAAGTGCTAACCAGTGGTCCAAGACGCAAATCGAAGCCATGAGTGGTAGCGACTGGAATGCAAGTGGAGGTTGGAGTACTTCCGCTGCCACCATTGATTGGGCAGTGGGTCTGAAAGCATCGGGCCACGACTTGCCGAGCATGGACAAAGTCACATTCAACCACGACACCGAACATCATGACATGATCCTGACGACCACAGACTGGGAAGCTTCTGCCCTGGATCCTGATGACGCTTTTGTGCTTCTCCACTTGGAGCCACAAGAGATGATCACCCTGGATACAGACGTCCAGGCATGGGTATCCATCGACGACGGTTCACACTACGAGCAACTAAGCGGCCTTGAGTATTTTTGGAGCGGCACCGGTAGCCACAGGTTCGCTCGGGCAGACAAATCGGGGCTCATCGCCCGAAACGACCAGACCATGCGTCTGAAAGTCACCACTCACAATCAGAAGAATGTAAGGCTCCATGCCGTGGCTTTAGGAGTGAAATATTCGCCATGAGAAAAGTAATACGGAGACCCGAACTGATCCCGGACCGTAAAAGACCTGAAGGACCAAAGCCGCTCGTGGGGAGCGATGATCGTCTTTTTCTCGATGAATTGAAGAGCTACCACTCAAGACAACATTTCGAATACATGCGCGCGTGGTGGGAGAAAGCGAAATCCTAGGGTAAAGGCCCTCAAGTACGTGGCCGAACCTTTGGTAACGCCCCGGATTCCCGCGTACGCGGTAATGACGACCGATTAGACTCCCATGGTCTCGAACCATAATCGTGGGGCACCACACGAGACGCGGCCTTCAAACCAACCAATTAGGACGCCAAACGACATCACTCAAAGTATGACAGCCTTCGATGATCTCAAAGAACTGTTCAGGGCCGAAATCGGAATAGTCCACGCGGAGGTCAGGGCTCTCAGAGACGACACCCGTGATTTGAAGACGGCCGTGAACCGTTTCCAGGCCACCTGCAACGGCAGGCACGGAGATCTGGCAACACGAGTTACTCGACTGGAAAACGACCACGCCGCACTCAACCGCGAACGCAAGATCGTCCTGGGCGGACTCGCGGTAGCTCTGACTGGAGCAGTAAAGGCCTTTTTCGACTGGCTCACTAAATGAAAGGAGTACATCCCTCATGAATCAGAAACCTTGGTACCTGTCCAGAACCATCATCGTCTCCGGTGTTGCCTTTGCGGTGGCGCTGGCAACCGCTGCAGGCCTAATCGACGTTGAAACCGGCGCAAAGATCGAAGGCCTGCTCGTGCCCTTGATTCTGACCTTCCTTCGACTCGGCGATGCGGAGCTTATCCGATGAAGAAAACCGGAAAGAACCACCAAACAAATCGCAACAGAGTCAGGCTCACTCCTGATTCAGCAGTTCCGCAGGAGGCCGCGCCTTCCGATTGGTCTCAGATCAAGCACTTCAATCCCCGCGAGTTCACATGCAAATGTGATGGACTCTGCGATCACACGGATTGCATCTCCCCGGAGTTCGTAGCGAAGCTGGATATGATTAGAGAACAGATCGGGCTGCCAATCACGATCGTCTCCGGCACTCGCTGCGAGCGGCACAACAGAAAGGTAGGGGGCAAGGAACGCTCTGCGCATGTGCCTTGGACCGGTGCAAGCCACGCCGCGGACATTCGCTGCGCGGACTCGATGTTCAGATTTGCATTTCTGACAGCGGCCCTTCCGTTGTTCGGGAGAATTGGCATAGGAAAGGACTTCATTCACGTGGATGACGATGCGGACCTCCCTCAGAGTGTGATCTGGGTCTATTGATCTTGGGTGAATCTTATATAAGCACGCATCATCTCGGAGGCGTTTATGGCAGCGAAAAGAGTCCTGATCACAGGATCATCGGGTCTCATCGGTTCTGAAGCGGTCCTGTTCTTTGATAGTCACGGTTATGACGTGTACGGCATCGATAACAATGGCAGAATGAGCTTCTTCGGACCCGATGGAGACACCACGTGGAACTTCGAACGCTTGAGAAATCAAACGAAGAGGTTCACCGCGTATCGTGCGGATTTGCGCGACTCCGCGGCGATAAATAAGATCCTGCGCGAAATCAAGCCTGACCACATTATCCACTGCGCAGCTCAGCCTGCGCATGAGTATGCACGGCAGAACCCGGTAGTAGATTTTCACGTCAACGTGACCGGTACCCTGAACCTGCTGGAGGCGTGCCGTGCTCATGCGCCTGAAGCGACTTTTGTTTTCTGTTCATCAAGCAAGGTTTACGGCCCAGTGAACGACCTACCCTACGAAGAACTCCCGACCCGTTACGACTTGCCGCGACCGGACAGCGAGGAACCACCTGCCAATTCTTCAAAGCTGCCAGGCTGGTCGTACACTGGGCTGAACGAGGATTTTCCCCTTGAGCCCGGTGACGGTCGGGGAGTGTACGGAACAGACAAAGCGGCTGCAGACCTAATCGTGCAGGAATACGGCCTCTCGTTCGGAATGAAGACAGTGTGTCTGCGTGGAAATTGCATGACAGGTCCTGCACACGCGCCCGCCCAACTTCATGGGTTCTTGGCGTATCTGGCCAAATGCCTCGTAGAAGGCCGGACTTATCGAATCCTCGGGTACCGCGGCAAACAGGTTCGAGACAATATCCATGCTTCAGATTTTGTGGCCGCGATCTATCATCTCTGTTTGGCGCCGCCCGGGCCCGGGAGTGTGTACAACATTGGAGGCGGTCGTGAGAACAGCGTCTCCATTATTGAGGCTGTCGAAATGCTGGAGCAGATGAGTAACACACGACTTGCTACAGAATATGTTGACCGGCCACGTCACGGAGACCATCGGGTTTACATTAGCGACACCTCCAAGTTCAGGAGCGATTACCCGTCCTGGCGCATTCAGTGGTCTATCCCGGGCATCTGCACGGATCTTTTGCAGGGGCTCAGGTTCAGGGCACAGGCGTGAACAGGTAAACGCAGGAGTCAAGATCGGACATGGCTGAATTCCAAATCCAGGCGCTGGCCCCTTCTTCCGGCGCAGTCCCTTCCGCAGGATACGACTCGGTTTCAATGGTGAGCTTCACCGAATGGCAACTCAACGACGAAGCGCATTTCTCAATAATCGTGCCTGACAATTACGCGGCGGGTAACGACTTCTTCTTGAGGCTTGAGGAGTCGAGCAGCACTCCATCGGCGAATCACTGGTGGCAGGTTCGCTCGTTGTTGATGCGCCCGGGATTGCATACGAGCCACGATCAAGGAGAAACCGAGATCTTCATAGAGGAATGCGTTTCCGCGACCACCGCTCACCAGCTCACGGCCCGCACCTTCAAGGTCACGGGAGCAGCTTTAGCCGGCAAGGTCAGCGACGTTTCTATATCCGCGGGCGATGTGCTCTTCTTCACCTTGACGCGAGTCGTAGCATCCGCCAATGAGGATCCTGGTGCGATCAGATTGATTCAAGTTTCCGTCGAAACAGCGCTCGAAGAAACCGGGATCTCGGAATGCGCCGGACGAGTGGGAAAAGTCATCGACACCGTTCGTGATTTGTTCAATGAAGCTACGGGCGGTTTCCTTTCAGACGAGTTCATCCTGCGGGCAATCAATCGGTGCCGAAAAGACATTGCGCAGGAGGATTACTGGCGAACAGAAAGCTGGATTCCTTCAGAATCGGGCGCCTCGCAAGTGGATCTGCTTGCGCATATCCCCGAATATCAGAGCATTCATCAGGTCTCGTTCAGTGGACAGCACGAACCAATGATATCCCTTGGCAGCTTCAGGGAATACGAAGAAATCCAACGCGCCTCGGAGGCTGAGGGCACGCCGCAAGTATATGTAGTCCAAAACAATGCCCTGCACGTGTGGCCCGCTCCTGCAGAGACGGCGCAATCAGGCTATCGGATCTACCATTCGTACGAGCCGCCCGAATTGACGTGCTCGTCCTCGAATCCCGATCCTGCCGTTCCGCGAGCTCATGATACGGTGTTCGTGTACTTCGCACTTAAGCAAGCGTTCCTGCGTGATCGCCATGCACCAGGAGCGGATGTGAAGTTCCGGGAATATGCCCAACTCTACGAAGCTGAAAAGAAGAAACTCTTGGGCGAGGCCGACCCGCCGAAGCTCTCCCTCAGGTCGTACAGGTAAGAATCTCAGTTGGGACCCTCGTGTTCATCATCTTGGATTGACAGTCGATCTTACAGGCATCGTCACGTGCTTCGAGTGGCTGCAATGATACGGACTCCAGTCGGACGAGAGTCTTGTGCGTCATTCCCGCGGAAGCGGGAATCCATCCTTTGGCCTCCTACAAAGCTTCCTCTGGATTCCCGCTTGCGCGGGAATGACGTTTCCAGAAGGGACACGACTTAACCCCGCGAGGTCTTGCCTGCAACACCTGTTCGCTGACGAGCGCAGGCTTCTATCAGGACCGGAAAACATCATGGATTCATCTACTCGCGAAAACTACCGGGTGATCAACCTCTTTGATTGGACCGGAGGAATACGAAACAAGCGCCAGAATCCTCTGGCCTTCTCTCGCAATGCGCTTCTGGCCGGCGAAAACGTTGATCTAGTAGATGGCGGAATCAAAACCCGCCGCGGCAGCTCATACCATACAGGCCCGGACAACGGCTTCGGTCTTTCCGGCAGTTCGTCGGGAAGCCTTGACGTGGTCTATCTCAAGCAAGTTCGGTTTCCTACGAACGAGGCATCCTATCTTCTTGCTCAGGTACGACAAGACGAGAGCAGCTTTCTACATGCCTCCAAGGACGCTTTGCCGGTCAGCAGCGGTTTCGGCACGTGGACGAAAATCTACGATCTGGGGTCAGGCGCGGGTGTTGTTTCCATAGCGCCTTTGAACGATCGAGCGGTTATTACAGAGGGATCTGCGAATCCGCCGCTCGTTTTTGCTGGCTGCTTGGACCATTCGGGATCTGATTGGGCAGTGCCTAAGGCGGTCCTGGTGACGTACGACAGCGGCCTTAACTGGCACGATGTGACCGCCGAAGTCTGCGATAAAGACCCCGACACGGTTGCCGATCTCGGTTCGCTTCATCCTCAAAGCGGGTGGCTGGCCGTCTGCACGGACATGTCCGGAGTCGAGGGTTTTTCCGTCGAAATTGCCGCGGGTAACACGGTTTCCGGCGGGCTCGTGGTGGAAGGTTACTCCGGCTCTTGGAGCAGCGGTTCAGGCTGGAATGACGGCACCAGCGGGTTCGATCATACCGGTATCCTGCGCCACAGTGGCGGGCCTTTTGCCGCGGAATATCTTGTGGAGAATAGCGTGCCGGGTTACTGGTTTCGCATGAGGTTTCCAAGCGGCACCTCGTCAGGAGTATCCGTGCGTCGCATCCTCTTTCAGGCCCCATGCCAGAAGCTGCAAGTGATCGGCGAAGGGCAACCTGACACTCCGCTGGGGTTCCTCTTCAGAGACGCATCCGAAAACTCGGCCAAAGATTTCACGGTTGAGGTAAGTGACGATACCTACCCCACCTTTGCCCGTCTGAACGACGGCGACTTGGAAAATCCTTCCGGGCTCGATCCCGCGGATGCCCTGTACATCGGATATATATCGCCCTTCAATGCAGTGGAGCTCACGGTTCACAACGACTACCACAATGAGAACCCCTCGACTATGTCCGGCTTGTACTGGGACGGTTCCGGCTGGTCGGATCTTTCCGGTTTCTCAGACGGCACGCAGGAGCCCACAGGCAGAACCCTGGGCAAAAAGGGAAAAATCTCCTGGCTCTTACCGCCCGAATGGAAGCAAAACCGTCCCATAGGACCTGAATACCCGCACGGTTACTGGGTAATGTTGAAATTCTCGCAAGGCCTGACGCCAAAAACTTACATCAGCGAAGCAGGCGTCTGGCCTGTGCTGGAGCCTCTGAAAAAGTATCGTTTTGCGCTGACCGTGCGTGATCGCATGGTTCTCTGCAACCGGCCGGACGCGCCCGATCAGATCGATATTTCCAGAGCGCTAGAGGAATACGGTTTCGCTGGTGAAGACAGTTCGAGCGTAAGGATAGGCGGCCAGGACATGGTTGTGGCCGCGGAACAGGCTTTTAATCAGGGTTTCATCGCCAAGACAGAAGACTGGTACTTGCTCAACGGATATAACCCCCAAACTTTTGCGGTGGAACGAGCCGAAGCCGCGGGCCAGGCCCCGATCAACAACCGGGTGGTGGTTCGTGCACCCCATACCGAGGCTGACTTGAAAAACCTTATGGGGCTGTACTACATCAACCAAACCGGTGCGTGGTATTTTGCAGGGCTAAAGGTTTACCAGCTCAGCCAGGATGTCTGCTGGTGGGATCCCGCATCGGATCTGCCGCGGCTCGATCTGGATCATCTCCACAACGCGTGTGGTGTTTATTGGCCTGAGCGCAACTGGGTGATCTGGTCAGTGCCTATGATTGCGAGCGGCACCACTCAATCAACGAACAATCGTCTGATCGTGTACGATTTGACCCTGCGGAGTTGGCTTCCACCATTTACCTTGAGTTTGGCAGCACTTGGCACGGCGTACCATTACAATGCCAATGCCCCGGGAAGAGTCGGTCAGATGGGCCTATACGGCGGCGACTATCAGGGCCGCATTTTGAGGCTCTTTGGGCCGGAAGACGACACCGACCTGGGAAATCCCATCAGCGGGTGGGTGGAAACAGGATGGCTTCACTTTGAAGCGCCTGAATTCAAGAAGCTGCTGCGCATACTCACGATGTACGGCAAAACCGAAGGCGATCAAATCGTGCTCAAAGTTTTCGCAGATGGCGATACCTCTTCATACCTAACATATACCTATGACAAACTTGACAACCTTGACGATAAACTCTTTGCGCAGGAACAGAAGCCACAGAATGCGGCCGGCCGATTCTTCAAATTCCGTATGGAATTTTCCGGCGCGACGGACATATTTGGGCTGCAGGTGGGCGCGTCCGTAATCCGCGAATGGGGAAGCATGTGACGAGAATCGGGACGCCGGTAGGGACCGGCGTCCCTGCCGGTCCGAATTAGCAGCTGGTAGGTCGGGCTGAGCTGTGCGAAACCCGACACAGGTTGCTTCCATCTCACGTCGGATTTCGCGTTGCTCAATCCGACCCACGATTCCTATAGCAGGTCTCGAAAGTAAGATCGGATTCATTTGTGGTACCCAAGACACGATCCCCCTTCATTGAGTTCTGGCTACATGGCGTGAGGACTTTTGAGAATTGCTATATGAGTGGCATTCCCCGCATCAAGCGATACATGCATTCATTTCCCTGACAGCCGAACTGAAAGGGCACACCATGGCATCCGGCCGATATACCGCATACCACGTGTATCAGAATCTTAGCTTTCCCGAAGCTCAAAAAGCTGCAACGTGGCCGTACAAGCTTCCTGAGTATCAATGCAGGCACTCGCAGCGCGGGGCACTCTTCCAGTTCGAGAATATGGTCGAACGTATACATTTTGACGCAGCGGTCACCACATGCTGCGATCAACCTGTGCTGAACTTCGCCAACAAGCCGCAGTACTCGGACGCGTCCCGACCCATGAATCCCACGGATTGCGGCGCCCGAGTGCAAAGCGTGGGCTGCACGGTGCTTGAAATCTTCGTCGAGAGTGCTTCAGCCTTTTGCGCGGACGCCGGAGCAAAAGTACGGCGAATCAAGATCCAATGCCCGTCCCAGTGCCCTGACCTCGTCTCCATCTTGGGAGGCGGAAAGATAAAGGGCCAATACGGCGACTTCAAATCGTTGGGTGTTGAAGCAGGCGAAGTGCTCATCCTGGAATACACTCCCGACTCTACGCTTATCGCCGGCTGGTACGACAACTGCTCCGGAGCTGCCCCGATTACCGAAGAATTCTGCGGCGGATACACACTCAGCTATATCTTGAGGGCCGGCCTGGACAGCCCTGGAGGCTGTGATTGCGATTGCTGCGGGAGTCACGGCATGTTCCCTGCGCCCGCGATGACCCTGATGGCTCCTTCATCAGTTGATGCCGGCTGGGCTAATGACGTGGAGATTCCCGGCACAATCAGCGGAGATGAGTCGTGCTCCGGCGGGTCGATTATGGGCACCTTTTCCGGCATCGGCTCAGCGTCCGTCGCATGGAGCAGCCCACTGCAATACCACTCAAACGGCTCCACGAGATTTGTCACTCGTGACCCCGCAGCCGTGGGTTCCAGCGGGTCTCCAGCATGTTGCGGAGGAAACATCTTCTGGAGCGGCACAGACGGCTGCGAAGGCGGCGATACTGGACAGACGATCATCAATGCACGCATCGGGTCGTCCACAATTATCCCGGCATCGGGAAGCGTGCTTGCAGAAGGGACCGGTTATGCATTCAGCGGGAGCGGCGCATGTTCATATTCATCAAGCGCGGATTTGACGATCGCCACATCGTGTTTGACTAATACATCCGCGAGTCTTGCTCGATATGACGGTTTCGTCCAGCGAACGCTTGCCGGACCTCTCCAATTCAGTGGCACACATCAATGCTCGGGATGCTGCGGATCAGGCTCGGTTTCAGTTTCGTTTTCGAACGGATGCGGTGGGACGTACTCCGGACGGTACGACGTCCGACGAACATACTCGGATTCAAGTCAGGTCGGATATGTTTACAAATGCCGTGATGTCTACTCTGGGAGTCAGCATTATTACAAACCGACCCGAGCTGACTTATGGTGCGAAGGAACCTCGGGTTCATTTTCCGACATCTCGGCCGAGTCCCACGCGACGCTCCAGGAATGTGTTTCGCGCATTAGCGGGACGGGCGCGATGCACATTTCAGGAGCCGCAGGATGCAGCGGGAGCTTATCAGGAAGCACTTCCTGCTGCTGGTATTCGGACAATGGCCTTTCCGGATACGATTTCAGATCAAAAGTATACTCGTCCAGCGGTTCTCGCTGTTGCGCAGTAGATACCCAAAGTGGCGCATGGGTTCTTAGCGGCAGCGGCGCCTCGTGCTGTCCGGTGACAGGATAACTAAATGGCCGGTGAAGGTTGTAGTCTCGAGAACTATATCGGTTTTCTGCACTACCTTGCTTCAGTCGTGCAAACGCTGAACGGCGTTCCTGTCGTGAGCGCGACTTGCCCGGAATGCGGGCGCACATGGTCCGTGTGGAAAAAGCTTTGCCCCGAGAGCCCCGATTACGCGTGCGGCTATCGAGCCATTTGGAAATGCGAAAACCCCGAGTGCGGCGAAATGGAACTCCGATAACAAAGTGAAACGCGGGACCGTCTTTGGTTTGAAAGATCATCTTATATCCCATTAGGGCATGACGTGCCCTCGTAACCGCGTCTCCTCAGCTCTAATCAGATCAAAAAGGATCGCCCTATGTCATTCAATTTTGACGATTTGCCTCGAGACGCTCAGAAAGCCTTTTTTGCCAAACTCAATGCAGCCCGGGCGGCCCGCGAGGAAAGAGACGGAGGAGCGCGAGTGGGTCCTAAAGAGCTTAGTCGCGCCCAAGAAAAGTACGAAGAAGAGAAGCGCCGGCGGGAAGGCGTGGACAGATACGTCAAGGAGAGGCTTTCGCAGGCGACAGGAGGGACGGAGTTCCTATACGAAGCTCTGAGAAACGCCTTCGGCACGCCAGAAGATGAACATAAGAGAGGGGAAATGGTTCGGCTTGCCCACGGATGGTTCGACAAGATGAGCGACGTCGCGGAGATGGGAAAAGCTGGTCTGAAGGATCTAGTGGATTATCTGCGGTCTCATGGTCGATTTAGGCTGGATCCACCTCCGAACGAGAATGACCTCGGCGGCAGCGTCATGTTCGAGCTATCTGTCCATTCGGATGAAGTTGCCAAAGCCGTGTTCAAGGCGCACAAAGCATATGAGTTGCTGCGTAAGCACATAAAAGATTCATCTGAAATCTATTCCTGGCGAACATACTCGACCTTTAGAGGGAATCGGATACCAGAGCCCGCCTCCGGAGTTACTTGCCAAGGATGCACTGGGGATCTTCGACCAAGTCTATAACAAGGCCGCGGATATGGGATTCCTCATAAGTCCCAAGGATGTCGTTGATTTTGTGCGAACGTTGGAGGACTATGGGATCGTAAGGCAGGGAAAGATACCTCTTGAAAGATGGATACGGGACGGGAGAAATTGGGTTTCTGAGCAATCTGGAGACCGGTCAGAGACAAGGCCAATGGGAGAGAAGGAGGGAGATATTCCGGGAATCTACTTCGGGGTTGAAGATGTACCCACTGATGTGCGCTCGTTGGAGAAGCTTGTCACGCAGTTCATAGACGCGATTTGCGAGGTAGGATTCTTTGTGAGGTCCGGAAAAACTAGACGCAGTCGCTGATTTTGTCGTACAACGGCACAGACGTTGCTTCACTTATCAAGAGCGGGGGAGAGGATGCTCACATGAAGGAGGTCTATTTCGCGATATCGGTGATTTTGAGCATGTTTCTGCTTTGGGGAGCTCCGTCCAGGTGCGAACCGGAATCTCCCGCTCATGCTCATTGGATCGCGACGCTCCGATTGTGCGCGGAAAGCACGGGATTGGATGCTCCCGCATGCAAGTATTGGCTTGGAATGTTCTATTACGGCGGATCCCCAGTCTTCAGAGTTGAAGAAAACACTTCACGGGCCCTGAAATTGTTCCATGAAGCTGCTGAAATGGGCCTAATCTCAGCTCAACAAATGTTGATCAACCTATACTTCACTGGAGACAGAGTAGCACAGGACTACGCGGAAGCAGCAAAGTGGGCTCGCATTGCAGGACAACAGGGAGACGAGGTGTGTCAACGTATTATGGGAGCTATGTACGCACATGGGTACGGCGTCCCGCAAGATTACTCTCAGGCGCTCCTGTGGACCCGCACGGCTGCGGAAAATGGTGATGCCGGCGCAAAGTACAACTTAGGTTACTTTTTTGAGTACGGTCAGGGTGTGGCCTCGGATCCCATAAAGGCCGCAGAATGGTATGGTAGGTCTGCAGCGCAAGGATTTGCTCTTGGTCAGCGGGCCCTTGGCCGAATGTATGAGGAGGGGATCGGTGTGGAGAAGGACCTCCAAGAAGCGGTTAAATGGTATGAACGCGCGGCAGAGCAGGATGACAAACAAGCCACGGCTGGGCTGAAACGTGTCCGGGAAAGCTTATCCAAAGAGCGGCCATAACTATTGCCCCAATATTGCCGCAACAGAATAGGATTAAATTCATAGAAGATTCATCAGGTGGTGGAGCGCGGCCTTCACTAGACGCGACAAAATGCACGGGTAGGCGCGCACGGCCGTGCGCCCCTACAATGACATCTGGTGTGGCTGACGAGAATAAAATGAATTCTCACTAAGAACGTCTCAACATCCTCCATCTTGAGCCAAACAAATCGGCGGGCAGGTGTAGGGGCGCAATTCATTGCGCTCGAATACCCGTGGGCGTGATGAATCACGCCCCTACAGCGGGAATTGCGCGGCCGACGATCAGAGTTCATGCGCCTTTAGATATCCGAAATTACCTGTCCCTCAAAACAAACACCTCGTCAAAACATTTCTTCGCAAGGAGCAAGTAAATGCCTATCAGCCCATTCGATTATCAAGCAGCTTTTGGAGACAATCCCTGGGTGCGGCCTACAGAGCAGATTTCCAACCTCGTAGCAAAGTACGCTTCCTCGCTGGAACCACGAAGCGCGCAATCGAGTGCAGGCTCCACAAGCCTCTCGAGCTGGGAATCGTCTGCGGTGGACCCGGATGACCTGGCAGTGGGCAGGTATATGTCTCATCTGATGGGAGGACAGCGTCAACAACTCAATGAGTATGTCCGTCGAGCAGCAGGCGCGGGCATTCAGAGGTCGGGTCTGAACGTGAGGGGCGGCCCGGGTTTGGGCTCGTCATTGCACCACGCGGCCATGCAGACTCTTGCCGCGGGTTACGGAGATCGCTTCCGCCAGGCCATGGATTACGGCAAATACGTTAAGGGAGCATCATACAGCCAATATCGTGAAGGCTTGGCCGACCTGCAAAACCTCCTGGGCACGCAGCACCGGTATCTGTCCAGCCAGACTGATTGGAACGATCGACTGGCCACACTGAAACACGGTGACTGGCAGCGGGAGTCGGAGTGGGAGCGCGAGAGCCCCTTCCGACAGCTCAAGCTTCAGCAAGGACAGCAGCAGCTCAGAATGAGTCAATGGAAGGACATGACGGAACGGGAAGCGCACCTTAGGTCTCTGGAAGAGAAAAACCAGTTGCAGCGCGATTGGCAACGCACCGTCGGACTCAGCGCGGCCAGCGTCGCACTCCCCAGCGCGGCCGGAAACCTTCTCAGGGCTGAACGAGCCATGGTGGGCCTGGGTGTCTGGCAACCGTTGAGTCGCTCGCTCAGGCTCCAGGCAAGCCTGGGCTCGGGCAAAGGTTCCGGGGGCTAAGTGTGCGGTTTCATAAATACGAACACGCTTTTCAGTACGTCACCCCGGCGAAAGCCGGGGGCCAGAACCCTGGATTCCTGCTTCCGCCGGAACGACGGAGACCGCACCCAAGTACCTGCCCGTATTTAGGAAATGAAGTACCATAGCAGTTCTCAAAAGTAATCACCAAATGGGATCTGGCGCTTGTCTTTCCCCCGACGGGGGAGCACCTTGAGTAGTCCCGCGTCCCGCGGGATGAAACCCGTGGTACGCAGCACCAAGAATAAGTTCTTTACGACCCTGAAAGGGTCGACCCTTTCAGGGTCGTTCTCCGGATTGTTGGGGGGCGGCTTCCCCTGGGTTTCATCCCGCGATGCGCGGGACTACTCATAGTATTCCCCTTTGGGGAATTCCGGAACGTAGGACAGTCTGCTGAAAGTAACGCTTACATAACTGGTACACTAGTAAGGCTGCTGCCGCTTCGTCTGGAAGTGGGACCCAATTCCGACAAAACTTCCGCGAATGGGTATAAGCCGCGGCTGTCACGCTCATCGTGGCCTGGTAGGGAACACAGGCGCCACAGGCGTCACGGGCTGGACCACAGGCGGTCTGGGGCGCGGGGGCCATCGATGCCAAGGGTACCAAGGATACCAGGGGTAGGCAGTATAGTATTCAATGCTGGGTTGAACGGGCTGTGGTGGGGTCATGGCCTGGGCGAGCGCTTGCTGTTCCTGTAAGCGCGCCTGCTGCTCCGACCAGATGCGGCCCTGCTCCATCACCGCTTCGTTGAAGGCCTGGAGGAGCTTCTGGCGACGCTCTGCTTCTTCTTCTCGAAGATATTCGCGGTTGGCCTCTTCGGTCATCCTCACGGTCTGCTGAAGGTAAGGATTGTTCGGGTCCCGTGCGAGCGCGTCCTTGAGGTATTTCTCTCCGGAAAAACGGTTGCCGAGAAAATACTCCGTCTTCCCGAGGCCGACCAGTGCAGCCACGAAATCAGGGCGTACAGAGAGCACTTCATTGAAATTCTTGCGCGCGTCTTCCAGCTGCCCCCGCGTGAGTTGGATCTCTGCCAATAAGGTACGAGCCGCAATATCGTCCGGGTAAAAAGCCAAGACATCTTCCAGGGCCTTAGTGGCCTCGGGATACTTGCCCAACTGATAATAGGCCGATCCCAATCCGAACATGGCGCCGTGATGAGTCATGTCCTTGTCCAGGACCTTCTCGTACAACTCGACCGCCTCCTGAACTTTCCCTTCTCTGTGCAGCTTAAGGGCCTGCTCAAACGGGTCGCCGGTCGTCCCGGGGCTCTGAGCAAATGAGATCGAGCAAAGAAGAAATGCGGCCGACAATAGGGACACGAGCAATCGGGTCGTCTTCATGCAGCCCTCCTGACGGATTCCTGTGGAGGCCATTGGACGAGTCACCCCCCACGATGAATCACCCCTAGTAATTCCATCCTATCACAATCAAGACTGGGCTTGAAGTTCGTGTGTGCGTTCGCTTCGGGAGAGGGTGTCTGGCGGCGGGAGATGGGTAGTTTGGGGTTCAAGCAGGGGGCAGAGCCGCTTTCGACGCACTTTCGTTTTTTGACTTGACTAACTTGGTTAACTGTGGTCACATGGGGGAAGGAGAACACATGTTCTCGATTGGCGCCAATTCCTTATAAACAGCCGGGAAAGGTACATAAACAAAAAGGGGGTCGTCCATCGTATGAGATCTCGGTTAACCCAACAAGCTAAGAAAGGAAAAGGCTCGGCCAAGCCCGCCTGGCTCTTCCCACTTGACCCTTTCCCAATCCCAAGACTCCGCGCTGCGGCGCAGGCCGGGAGTCCCTGTGAGCCGCAGGCCCATTTATCCGCAGAGGTGTGACATGACCGACATAAATCATCTGAAGCTGATGTCGAATTCATTCAACAAGCTCCATGACCAGCTCTCCGTCATTCGCGGACACGCGGAAGCACTCAACGATTCGGAGGCCGTGAAGCTCGTGGAGGCAATGGAATTCGGCTTGCTCGCTCCCATGCGGAAGTTGCGCGTCCATCTCCGCATTCCGTACGACTGGCACGAACAGCGAAGCCCAGGCAAGGAGCGGGCATATGAGTGAGAAGCCGGCCACGGTTGACGAGTGGAAGAGGCTCAATGCGTCCCGGCTCGTCCAATGCCGCTGGGGGTGCATGCTTACCGAAGACGCGTGCAGGGCGTATCAGTCGCGAAGGAGCCGCTTCGTGATCCACTTCAACGGCAGCGGCAATCCTTACCCCAGGGTGAATGCGGACTACCTCCGGTGCGTTTATCCTGAGCCATGCGTTCACTTGATTCCTGAAGCAGAGGCTGAGGCCCTGGCCGAGGACCGACGCCTGCGAGCGCAGCAGCTCAGGGCCGACCAGAGCGACGGGTTGAGCGAGGCTCGGGAAAAGGCACGCCTGGTAAGCCCTGAACCCATGCTGGACGAAGCCGAATGGACGCGCTCGCTTGTGACCAAATGAGGAGGGTTATGTGGCCACAAACCCACAGTCGAACTTATTTGCGGTGTTTGCCAAAAGTAATGGCCCACTTGCCACCCGTCATCCCGGCGGAAGCCGGGATCCAGTCTTTTGAATCCCGCCGGGTGCCACTGCTGGCTTGTCCAGCAGTGTGAGCCAAACAGGCACTGCTGGGCGAGCCAGCAGTGGCACCCAAGACATGATCCTCATTTATTGAATTCT